>NZ_JBZNBU010000168.1:0-6380 GCF_058530065.1 Waterburya sp.
AGCTTTTAAGAAGCTAGTACATTTTATTTTGTTAAGTGCAAGAAAAATAACCTTGTTTATCAAAAAACTTTGCACTTTACTTGAATAAAAAGTCTTGAAACGCTTATATTTAATTGATTTTGACTTATTCAGCAAGCCCTATTTAGTGGCGATAAATATTTCCTAAAGAGCGATCGCTTTTAATCTCTACTACTAAATCGGCAGTTTCTAATAAGGGTTGAATGAATAATTCTGGATGGAGAGACTGCCAAAAATATTCGACAAAGCGATCTATTTCTTCATCGCTCATGCCTGTTTTTCCTGTTGCTTTCATTTTTCTTTCCGCATCTTTGCGCCACTGCTGGCTGAGACGGTAATCTTCGGGATATAAAACGATTAAACTGTCTAACTTATCCCATAAAGGAATATATGCAGCCAAGCGACGATTGTTATCCTTAGCAAATTGCTTGTCTGCTTCAGTAATAATCGGACTGGGACAATGCTCAAAGCAACTCTCGGCAATTGGTCGAACTCCCACAAACCAACCTTCAAATAATAAAATATCTGGTTTACTCACCATTTCGGGATTAGTGCGATCGCCCGAACCATTATGAGCGGATTTATCAAAACGAGGCAGGGGTATATCTTCTGAAGAATTGACATCCAAACACTTCTCTATGACCGACAGACCCAAACCAACATCATGAGTCCCTGGAGGACCGCGCCAAATCAAACGGGGGTCTTGCTGCCTCAATTTTTGCCTTTGAGCCTGGGTTAAATAAAGATCGTCGATGGAAAGGTTGGCAACGGAAAAACCCAAATAACTAAGTATTGATTTTAAGATGGCACAAAGAGTACTTTTACCAGTCCCTTGACCGCCTAAAATCCCTTGAACTAAAGTGCGATTACTTTTGCTTCTAGCTTTAGCCAAATTCAACGCTACGGGCAACCAAAGCCTTGAGCAAGTGCGATCAATCTTCTCCGAATCTTGCAACCTCAAACCCAGACAAGTCTCCTTGACAACTTCTGCAAGTTCGCCAAAAAATTCCGATTCCTTACCCTTATCTACAAGGTCTTGTAATTTGTGTAATTTGTATTCTCTTAACTCGTTGTCCATTGTTTAAGAGCCTAATTTGAACGCTTCCAGAAACAAACTGTAAATTAAACCGACTTTAAATAAATTCAAAATATCAATAACGAGCGATCGCCTTAAGGATTTTAAATTATCTCCCTGACGTTGACGACGACTGTAAACAAACCGACTAATCAATTCTGTAAAAGCAAATACCAAAGCCGCTACAGGCATATCCCAAATCGCCGCTTGTCCCGCAGTGGTAACCAATGCCGAACCCATAAAAAAACCTAATAAAATACTAATCAAACTGAGAGAAATACGTCGCCAAGGATTGTTAAATAATAACTCCAAGCGATCGCCAGTAATTTCTACTAAAGTATTGAGACGAGTACGTTGCATCGATTCATAAGTAATGAGTAATGAGTAATGAGTAATAAGTAGCTACGCTAAAGAGCGTTTATTTGTCAATTTGACCAAAAATCCACAAAGAGCCAACTATCCCCACAAAATGACCAGAAATGATATTGATACAGGCTTGAATGATGAAAACATCCAAAGAATTTACAAATGCTGAATCATCCCGACTATTAAAAACTTGAATGGGATCTAAACTCAACGTTTTGGAGAGAACGATGCCCGCAATGGTTTGCGCTCCCAAAACAGTTATTAAAGTACCGACTAAACTAGTAACAATAGCAATCTGAACAATTCTAATCGTAGTCGATTTTTTTGGTGGAGCAATATTGGGAGTAGAAAACTTAGTTGACATTTTGCCATATCTAAAGGAAATACAAATTCCAATAACTAAGCAAATTAGACCACATACAGCACAAAATAAGCTAAATCCAACCCCAGGAGTGCTTCTTTCTGTTTTGTTTACTATCGCCAAAGCCAGAGTAACAGAAGAGACTACTCCTAACACTAATTGAATCCAAAAGCCAGCTAAACCCGCCCACTTGAGGGCATTCCCCACTTTACGCAACCTAGCGGATTTAGAAGTTGGAGAAGATGATGATGAAGCATTAATGCTTTCGTTATAGGGCGTAATATCTGAGTCTCTAGTCATGATTTTAATTATTTCTATTACTTAATTTTAAATAACAAGTTAGAGGAGTTAAGAAGAAAAAGGCGATCGCTGAATAGGGTCTATATATTGTCCGATCGTCGATCGATTTGATTTAAAGCCCACAGAGAACTAGCTAAACCTCCGCAGTGAGCGATTATAAGATTACTAGCGGCTAAAATTGCTAGTACATCCGTAGAACTGAGGATTAAACGATATGAATTAGGCTGATTGCAATAATCATAAAAAATTCTTCCTGGTTCAAGGGCAAATATTTTAGAAAAAACAACTACTCCAAATATTTCTATAGCTAAAAAGGTAGTAAATACACCGCTCAAACTTGCAACAATAGCAATATTAACGACTTTTTTGATTTTAGACTTGTTTGCCGGCACCGCTTCGCTTCTTCTTCGAGTCGATATACTGTAGCGAAAATTATTGTAGATCGCGATAAATAAACAAATTATTCCACATATAGTAAAAAATAAACCTATCTCAAATTCTGGATAATTTTCCTTATATCTGTTTACTATAGTTAACAAAAATAACAATATTGATATACTACCTAGTACAAGCTGAACTCCCAACCCAGCTATTCCAGTCAATTTCAAATTATTCATTTCACACTATTTCTGATTCTCAACCAGTCTATTTAACTACTAACTACTAACCACTAACCACTAACAACTAACAACACTTGAAGTTCCATATCAATCAATAATAAACTAGATAAATGAGAGAGTTGGCGAGGTAGTTGCAAATTTGCTCTTTGAGGCAGGTTTGAGGAAAGTCCGGACTCCCGAAAGACCAGACTTGCTGGATAATTCCCAGTGCGAGCGATCGCGAGGAGAGTGCCACAGAAAAATACCGCCTGATTTACTTTTTTAATTAGAATTAAACCAGGTAAGGGTGCAAAGGTGCGGTAAGAGCGCACCAGCAGTATCGAGAGGTACTGGCTCGGTAAACCCCAGTCGGGAGCAAGGTCGGAGGGATTATGGTTGGTCTTTTTCCCATCCCGATTATTGGAGTACTGCAAGAGGTGTTTGGTAACAAGCATCCTAGATAGATAACTACCCTCGATCGCTTTATGGCTATGGCTATAGTGGGGTCGAGAACAGAATCCGGCTTACGTTCTGACTCTCTCAATTTTTCATATCCCCCTGCTAATCTTCATACCAGCTAGAACGCCAAGCAGCTTGAGCTTCAGCAACGGCTACTTGATATTTTGTTGCTTTATACTGAGAGTTAAGCTTGCTGATTTTTGCCATGAGTTGCCGAATTTTTCCCCTTTGAGCGTTGAGTGTCGGGTCGTTAAATTCTATTTCCGCCAAACGCAAGCGCAATAAACTAATTTGAGTTGAATTTTGGGGATTGTTAGATTTTTTACTGGGATCTGTTTCTACCGACAAATGGATAATATTGGGTGCATTAGGTAATTTACGATTGTTTTTTCCTCCTTTATTTCCTTCTGCTTTGATTGCCACGTCAAGAATTTTCGCAGGAATGTGAGAGGGAATTATTTGAGAACTTTGCAAGCATTGATTAATTTCTTTAGAAGTACGATCTAAATTTTGTTTGATTTTTCGCTCGATTTGCTTGTACCATCGCAACAAATGTTCGGGATTTTGTAATTCTATTGTTTCATTGGCAGGTTTTTCTTTTTTTTCTGCTTCCCCGTCTTTTTTCTCGAATCCCTCTGAAGCATCGATCGCAATTAACTCTATGTTGGCTAAATCTGCATTGGCTAACTCGGCTTTAATTAATTCTAAATCTATTTCTGGGGTTTCTTCTTCAGAAATAGACTCTTCAGCATGGGTCAGATTTTCCTGCCGATCTTTATCTCTGGAAGATTTATTTTTCAACTTGGCTTTGGGCAGATTTTTGATCAACTCTGCCATCAAGTTTAATTCGTTAGGTTCTGGCTCTAGCTCTTGTTGCTCGATGATACTCAAAAGTTGTGGCTGAATTTCAATCCCAATTTGTCTGAGAGTTTGCTGTAAATCTTGTTTGTTACTTAAAGACAAAGCCAAAAAAGATTGAGGATAGAACTGAGTACAAACTTGATAGCTAGCTAAAATCAGTTGTTGCTTGACTGACTTACTCAATAAGTTTAAATAGTCGCGATATTTATCCTGAAACTCTATTGCCGTTTCTCGTACGGCTGATTCTATATTCTCTAATTCTCGTTCGATCTGTTTAATTGGTTTTGTCATTCTGTACGGTGTTGAGTTTAAACCTAGCAAACTGATTTCAATTGAATATTTTAATTCTATCTTGGGAAAAAATAAGAGATGCGATCGCGACAAGTTATAGTTATTCCGATTAATTTTCTCTGGTTCATATTTGGAATGACTATAACAAAAAAAGTCGCAGATGTATTCAATACAACTTGCGACCTGCAATTTTTTAATTGAAATTCAACTTTATTTCTGACCTGTTTGAGCAGCTACTTCATCAGCAAAGTTAGTTTCTTCTTTTTCGATACCTTCACCCAAAACAAAGCGAACAAAACGGCGCACTTGGATGTTCTCGCCCAATTGAGCGACACTTTGTTTGACCAACTCTTCAACAGTAATGCTTTGATCTCTAATGTAGGGTTGAGGTAGCAAAGAAATTTCATTCAAACGCTTGCTAATACGACCAGAAACAATTTTTTCTTTAATATTGTCTGGTTTGCCATCTAGGTCATCGCGACCCATTTCAATGGCTTTTTCTCTAGCAACAGTTTCTTCAGGAATATCTTCGACTTTCACAAATTCTACGTTAGGACAAGCAGCGATTTGCATGGCAATGTTTTTAACCAATTCTTGAAACTCTTGGCGACGAGCTACAAAGTCAGTTTCGCAGTTTACTTCTACTAAAACGCCAATACGCCCGCCAGTGTGAATATAGCTTTCTACCAGTCCTTCAGCAGCTACGCGACCTTCTTTTTTACCTGCCTTAATAATATCTTTTTTACGCAACCATTCGATGGCTTTGTCCATGTCGCCGTCGTTTTCTGTAAGAGCTTTCTTACAATCCATCATCCCCGCGCCAGTTTTTTCGCGGAGTTCCTTAACTGCTTTTGCTGATATACCTGCCATGTTCTTATTTCTTTAGCTTAACTTTAGTAATGACAAAATAATTTTAAATTACCATCCCAGAGGCTAAAAACACTTTGGTTTTGCCCCTGGCTTTATCTACTAATTAACTTAGCACTCTACTCTTCGCTATCAGAAGCTGCTTCTGGTTCTTCAACCGGAACTTCTGGTTCTTCTTCTGCACTAGGATATTCTTCGGCAGTAATACCTTCTTCAAATTCGTCGTAGTCGTCTTGATTATCGGGTTGACCGTGACGACCTTCGTAAATAGCATCCGCTAGTTTGCCGACAATTAATTTTATCGAGCGAATTGCATCGTCGTTAGCAGGAATAGCTACATCAGCTACTAGAGGATCGCAATTAGTATCTAACAAAGAAACTACGGGAATATTTAGTTTTTGGCATTCAGCGATCGCATTATGTTCCCGCTTTTGATCGACAATTACTACAATATCTGGCACTTTACGCATGGTTTTGATGCCACCAAGATATTTTTGTAATTTAGCCATTTCACGGCGCAAGACCGAACCTTCTTTTTTAGGTCTTTTATCCAAACCGCCACTTTCTTCGAGGTATTCTAGCTCCTTGAGTCTTTCTACTCTAGTGCGGATGGTTTCCCAATTAGTTAGCATTCCCCCCAACCATCTTTGGTTGACGTAGTATGCTCCACAACGGGATGCTTCTTGGGCGATAATTCCTGCTGCCTGACGTTTTGTACCGACAAACAAAACTCGCTTACCTCGTTCGGAAGAAGAACGCATATATTCATAAGCTTCTTCCATCAACTGCGCTGTTTGCACTAGGTCGATGATATGAACGCCATTGCGAGCGGTATAAATGTACTGAGACATTCTCGGATTCCAACGACGGGTTTGGTGTCCAAAGTGAACCCCAGATTCTAAAAGTTCTGCGAGAGAAACTACTGGCATATTTTTTTTACTCCTTTCTTCGGGTTAATCCTCCATTCAGGGAGATCTTCTGGATCGAAAACACCCGAAATCCTGAATGTGTGAATTTTTTTTAAAGCCAATCTAGTTTAGCATTATTGATAGCATTAGTTTGAAGATTTTCTGTTTATAATCAGAAGTAAAAAATGATCGGTTCGGGTTTACTAAAGCTGTCTCAATCTCATCTCAATCTTCTTAGTCTTTGTCCCGCCAAATTTCAGCAAGTTTATTTAGAT
>NZ_JBZNBU010000169.1:0-10491 GCF_058530065.1 Waterburya sp.
ACTGTCGTGATAATGGTTTATTACTCCACATCCACCGTGCAATGCACGCAGTAATTGACCGCCAAAGAAATCATGGTATCCACTTCCGCGTTTTAGCAAAATGTCTGCGGATGTCTGGTGGCGACCACTTACACTCTGGTACTGTTGTGGGTAAACTTGAAGGTGAAAGAGACATTACTTTAGGTTTTGTTGACCAAATGCGTGAAGACTACGTCGAAGAAGACCGTTCTCGCGGTAACTTCTTTACTCAAGACTGGGCTTCTATGCCTGGCACCATGCCCGTCGCTTCTGGTGGTATCCACGTATGGCATATGCCCGCCCTAGTTGAAATCTTTGGCGATGACTCCTGTCTACAGTTTGGTGGTGGTACTTTAGGACACCCTTGGGGTAACGCTCCTGGTGCGACTGCAAACCGCGTAGCTCTAGAAGCTTGCGTTCAAGCTCGTAACGAAGGACGCAGCTTGGCTCGTGAAGGTAACGATGTTATTCGCGAAGCTTGTCGTTGGAGTCCCGAACTTGCAGCAGCTTGCGAACTTTGGAAAGAAATCAAGTTTGAGTTCGATGCAGTAGACACTCTCTAAGATTAAGAGAATCTCTAGATTTAGAGAATAGTTATTAGCGAACAGCAAGTAGTTGTTTCTGAGATTACAAATGAGGAACAAAATAAACCAAGTTTAACAATCTCAGAATAACTACAATCGAACTCAATGCAGCCAAAAGATATTGCCAAAGATACGGCGAGTATTATTCAAAACTATCTAACTTATAAAGCAGTGATGCTGATTATCGATCAGCTTGCTGAGACTAATCCAGGTGAAGCCATTTGGCTCAGGCGATATTCTTCTGGAGGTAAACTTCGCGATGCGGAAACTTACTTAGAAGAAATTATGTCAGAGCCGAGAGGGAAAGAGTTAGCCATGCGTATTATGACAGTAAGAAATGATATTGCAGAACAAACTTTAGAATTTTTACCCGAACTAGTTACTTCTAAAATCAAGCAAGATAATTTGAGTCACCGTCGCACTCTTTTGGAACGTCTTACGCGATCGCAATCACCAACAGCGGAATCGCACTCACAAACTGAAGAATCTTCTGACTAATAAAAAATATACGGAAAGATAAACTATGAAAACTTTACCTAAAGAGCGTCGTTACGAAACCCTTTCTTATTTACCTCCTTTAACCGATCAACAAATTGCCAAGCAGATAGATTTCATGATCGACCAAGGTTATATTCCTGGTGTTGAATTCGAGAAAGATCCTACCCCCGAACTTCACCACTGGACTCTATGGAAGTTACCTTTGTTTGACGCTCGTAGCTCTCAAGATGTATTAAACGAAGTTCGTGAATGTCGTTCTGAATACTCTGATTGCTATATTCGTGTTGTTGGATTCGACAACATCAAACAGTGTCAAACTGTAAGTTTCATTGTTTACAAACCCAACCAAAATCGTTACTAAACCCCTACAAGATAGTAACTGGGCTTAGTTACCATTCGGATTGGAGATATTGTTGCTCAATATCTTAAGATAAATTAAAACATTTTCAGAGATGAATTCTAGATTTTGTTCTAGCTTCATCTCTTTTTTAGTGGAAAATTTATGAATAATTAATTTTAATAGCTATAGTATTGAAGGTTTATTTTTTATTTGCTAACTTTGTTAGACTCTTTAACCGTTTCTATTTGAAGCGCGTTACCAGTAGTACAAGTAGTACAGTTCGAGAGGTCTAGTATAAATGGCTAATAGCTTCATTACATCTTCTCCTCAGAAAAAGTTTTTAAATTCTATTGACTATTTTCGAGGGATTGCTATTATTATCATCGTTGCTGCTCATTCCTATGGCATAGCTAATTGGAATGTTTATCGAGATCCTAGTTTATTTGAAAGATTTTTTTATGCTTTAAACTTGAATGGCAGTGTTTTTTTTATGTTTATTTCTGGGTTTCTCTACAATCATATTTTTTATCCCAGATTTGATTATAAAAAATTCATGTTGAAGAAAACTAAATATGTTTTAGTGCCATATTTAGTTTGCTCGATAATTCCGATCGCTCATGCAGTATTTGTCGATCCCAATCCTAAATTTTTACTCGATAGTTTGCAAGATCGACCTTTGCTAGCGATCTTATGGTATTTGGTTACGGGGAGAGCAGTATACGCTTATTGGTATATACCAACTATATTTTTGATGTTTACTATTTCCCCTTTAATTAATGCTCTGATTAAATCTAAATATTTGGGTTATGTAGCATTGGCATTAATTCCTATTTCTATGATAATTCATCGACCGCTGCATAATATGAATCCTATTCATTCTTTAATTTATTTTTTGCCAGTTTATTTGTTAGGAATTTATAGTTCGATTAATCAAAAGAAAATCTATAATTTTTTGAAAAGTAACCGAGTTAAAATAGCAATTATTTTTTTAGCAATTATTTTAGGTTTAATTCAAATATTAATCTTTAAGCTTCATGGCAATTTTAGTAAAGGTTGGTGGTTGATAACAGTACCAGATGTTAATTTTTTACAGAAAATTTTACTTTGTTTTTTGATGATGTCTTTTCTAGATAACTATGAAGATAGTAATATCACAGTTCTGAGAAAAACTGCCGAAACTAGTTTTGCCATTTATTTTATTCACCCTTTTTTGCTCAATCCGATGACTCGATTAGTTAGAAGTATGGGTTTAGGAATTCAAGGTAATGTATTTACTCTAATTGTGGCTACGTTTTTGGTCGTAACGGTAGCAATGGCGATCGCTCGTTTATTGAAACTAATATTGAAGCGCAACAGTCGATACATTATAGGATGGTAGGGTAGTAGGTCAGAGGTCAGGTAGGGACTCCGATGAGCGTTCCCTTGCGCCTGTCCTAAAGGATACCGCTCCGCATATCGGCGGCGCGGGGTCTCATCGTTTCATGAAACGTCCGTACAGAGGTCAGAGGTAGTGGTTACTCATTATTCATTACTTCCCCCAGTCTCCCCGTCTCCCCGTCTCCCCGTCCCCAATCTTCAATTATTAAATGAATATTGATAATCTAGTTGATTTTCTACGACATAATACTTGTTTGGGTAATTTATCCTTGGAAGTCTTACAAGCGATCGCATCTTTATTATCGTCAAAAACCATAGCAGCAGATCGAGTTATTGTTAGGGAAGGGGAAGAGGCAGATGGCTTGTATATTGTTCGGTCGGGAAAATTAAGTAGCGAGAGCAAATTACAATCTTTATCTAGTAGTTTGTTACCTGGAACGATCCTAAATTTATTTGCTTTATTATTGGATAGAAAAGCACAATATACTGTTAAGACAATTGTTGAAACTCAAGTCTTTTTTATAGACAGCAATAGCTTTAATACTTTACTAAAAAGCTATCCCGAAATTACTAAATCATTCGCCAAAAAACTGGCAGCAGAAGCCAAAGAATTATCAGAAAAACTAGCTCTAGAACAAGAAAGACAAGTAATCTTAAGACCTTATTTAGTTAGTAAAGCTAAACGAGGAGTAATTGGTAGAAGTCGCTATGCAGCAAGATTGCGATCGCAAATCAAACAGGCAGCAGAAACCAGAGAATCGGTATTATTATTTGGCGAACCAGGATTGGAAAAGGATAACTTAGCAGCTTTAATTCATTTTGGCTCGGCAGATCGGAGAGAACCAATTATTAAAGTAAATTGTAGTAAATTACAGACCAGTGGTGCGGAATTATTTGGACGTAGTAGCGGTAAACCTGGATTGATTGAAAGCTTAGAACGAGGTACTTTAGTCTTAAATAATATTCATTTATTACCTCAAGAATTAATCGAACCAGTTGCCAACTTAATTAAAAATAATCGATATAGTTCCGTTTCTCGTCCTGGAGATAATTTACCAATTGAAAAAACTTCCCAAGCAAGAATTATTTTAATTTCCGAGCAAATTGTTCCTGTAATTGATGCTGTAGTTAAAAACTTAATTAAAATTCCTCCTTTAAGAGTTAGAAAATCAGATTTAGAGGAACAAATCAATTATTATCTAAATCTGATTGGACGGAATAAATGCTTGCAAAAAACCCAGATTACCCCCGAAGCAATTAGAAATCTCCAAGCCTATGACTTTCCTAATAATTTAAGAGAACTAGAAAGTATTATCGAACGAGCTTTAACGCAATTACAGAGTTGTGACGACATTACTGAAGAAATTGTCTGGCAGTCTCAAAGTAAAAAGAAACAATATCGTCTAAATTTACTTAATAAATATCCCCAACTGCGCTATTTTCTCCGTAGTAAATGGTTTCCCGATCGCCTTAATTATGGATTTACTTTTGCTTTTTTTGCCTTCATAGTTTTAGTTCTATTTATTGCGCCTCAAACCAGAGAATCTAACTTTGCCCTCAACTTATTTTGGGATTGGTGGTGGATGGGAGTTCTAATTTCTTTTCCCTTTGTAGGTCGCTTATGGTGTGCTGTATGTCCCTTTATGATTTATGGAGAAATAACCCAAAAACTATCTTTAATTCTGTTTCCCCGACAGCTTAAAAAATGGCCGCGTAATTCTGCGGAAAAATGGGGGGGTTGGTTTTTGTTTGGTTTGTTTGCCTTAATTCTTTTATGGGAAGAATTATGGAATTTAGAAAATACTGCCTATCTTTCTGCTTGCTTGCTATTACTAATTACCGCAGGGGCTATGATCTTCTCTGTTATTTTTGAGCGTCGTTTTTGGTGTCGCTATTTATGTCCTATTGGGGGAATGAATGGTTTATTTGCCAAACTTTCCATGACCGAATTACGGGCGCAACAAGGGACTTGTTCGGCAGAATGTACTACCTATCAATGTTATAAAGGCGGTGTAGCTAAAGGAGAAGGACAAGAAACTGATGGCTGTCCTCTTTATTCCCATCCCGCCCAACTAAACGATAACCGCGATTGCGTGCTGTGCATGACTTGTTTAAAAGCTTGTCCCC
This sequence comes from Waterburya sp., assembly GCF_058530065.1. Lineage (NCBI taxonomy): Bacteria > Bacillati > Cyanobacteriota > Cyanophyceae > Pleurocapsales > Pleurocapsaceae > Waterburya > Waterburya sp. The sequence continues at coordinate 4,945 of NZ_JBZNBU010000169.1, forward strand.
ATCGATCTGTAGAATTCAATTTGCGCCCTCCTGGTATCGAATTGTGGACGACTCACACTCCCCGCAGTTATGAAGTGGCTTTACTATTCTTGCTGTTAAATGTGGTCTTTCTCCATCGTCTACCAGAAATATCTAATAAGTTAGGTTGGAATTTCGATTTAGATTCCTTTAACAGCCATGCCATAATTTCCACTATTGTCCTCAGCCTACCTATAGTTATACCTTTCTTAGCTCAACTGGCGATCGCCCTAATTGCTAAACTAGACCGCAAGTATAAACCCCGCACCTTTATCGAATTAGCCTATGGCTATCTACCTTTAGTCCTCGCTGGTAACTTGGCACATTATATTCGTTTAGGTTTGGGAGAAGGAGGCAAAATACTCCCCGTTACTATGGCTACCTTTGGTTTAGATGGTGCAAATCTCCCCATCCTAGTCGCCCATCCTGCGGTAATTGCTTTTTTACAAGGTACTACTTTAATGGCAGGTATTCTATTCTCAATCCTACTAACTCAAAAAATCGCCCGCCAACCCATTAAATATCTCCTCCCCCAACATCTAGCTACCGTCGCTTTAGCTATAGGAATGTGGCAAGTTATTGTTAGTAGTTAGTAGTTAGGGGCGGTTCGCGAAATGGTCAGACCTCGCGTACCACAAGGGCATAATATCGCCGTCAGAGGTCAGACCCCGCGCCGCCGTCAGGCGCAAGGGAACGCTGACCTAGCAAGGGAATGCTGACCAGCAGCCCGTACAGTAGTAAGTTGTTAGTAGTACCCCTGTCAAGGGGATCGTTTGTACTAAAAAAGTTAGTTAAAGCAATCGCGATTGATGGCATCTTAAAAGAAACAAGATAACTAAAAATTTCGTTTCATGATTATCCCTCTTTTGTCAGTCTGAGAAAAGAGGGATGAATAATTTATCAATAAACTTATTTAATAAAATCAAGCTACAGATATAAATGAAACATTTTTCATTTTCAACTCAAGTTACTTAAATATCTATCAAAAGTTATATTTTAATATTCTCCTTAAAGTAGATGTGCTGCCCATTTGTTTTTTATTAGAATCAAAGTTGTCGATAAATAATTTAATATTATGACTATTCCTCTAAGAGATGATGTGATGTACATCTTGCTTGAAAAAATTAATCAACATAACGAGAAAGGTATGCACTCGATAGACTTTAAAGCTACTGATTTTACTGGTAGAAATTTAACCATTGCTGATTTTTTAGGACATCTAGATTACCTAAACCAAAAGCAATATATTAATGCAGATTTTTCGGGTAATGCTTATGCAAATCAAGAAGATGTACCCGATTTGATTAATGAAGAAGAAATCGATTTTCGCGTAGCCAACACTTTTGGTGCGCCCGATGGACCTTTGCCTCATCTAATTAAATTCAAAAAAGCAGAATTAACCGAAAAAGGTAATAAAATGCTAGAGCGCATGAAACAAAACCCTCCTCAAGCTTTAGAAGAAGGTGCTTCAACTCCTGCGATTGATACCTATACTCCATTTTTAGAAAAGGTAGCTCTAAGAGCGGAATTGCCCGATATCTTTGATGCGAGAGACTTGACTACGATTGTTTATCGTACCATGCGGGATTTAATGACTACAGAAGCATCTAAAGATGTAGCGTCTGAATTAGAGGTGGAAGCAGAAGAAGGTGCAAATAATAAAAGATTGCAAGAGGAAGTAGCCGATCTGTGGCGCGATGACAATCCTCTAGTAGCTTGGTTGAGCGATATTCGTCCGCCCTTAAAATTTGATGCAGATACTTTTATTTTTCGCATCGAAAAAGAAGGAGGAGTACCTAGAGGTACGAATGGAGAAAAAGTCATTAATGCAGTCTTTTCTGCTACTAAAGATGAATTATCCAATAACCGAGTTCAAGAAATTGCTCAATTCCTACCTGGTCAAATTAAAGATATGTGGCTAGCAGCATAATTACTCGTTGTTGAGAGATACTTTCTAGGACGTTAGATGAAACGTCCTATTTTTATTTTAGGAGAATTATAAATGTTGCAAGGAATAGATTTAATCAACTGTGCTAAAGCTAATGCCAAACAAGGTACTGCCATTGCCGCACAACAATCTGGCTATGGTGACAATATTAGTTTGTTTAGAGAAAACTTAAACAAAGCTTGTCAACAAATTGGTGTTGAGATCGAAGAATTAGAGGACTTAATTACCGACCAACAAATAGCTAAAGAAAATCGTAATGTTAAGGAAGTTTATCCCGATACAGCCTCCGAATTATAGTGCTATAAAGAAACCAAAAAGCATAAACTCTCTCAATAACCAGCAATCGCGGAAAAAATATTCAATATAACCTGAGTTCGGGATCAAAGAATTGCTCGAAGAGAATAGTCTTTACTGAGGTTAAATATAATGATTAAAGCAATAATTTTCGACCTTGACGGTATTTTAGTTGATTTGATCGACCGCCATACAAAAGCTTGGGTAAAAGCTTTTGCCTTAAGTTTGATTCGATAGCAAAATGTCTAACTGGCTAGATTCTCTATCGAGATAGCGATCGCTAAATGTAAATCAAAACTAAATTAACTAGTTGTAATAATTTCTTTAAACCCCACTATAAAAAGCTTCAATACTTGGTTATTTTGTCATACATTCTTGATATTCAAACATTTTTTTTTTTCGAGGAAATAAATATGTTATATTAAGAGACCGATACGGTAAGGAGAGGTGGCTGAGCGGTTGAAAGCGGCTCCCTGCTAAGGAGTTATGGGGTGTAAACTTCATCGGGGGTTCGAATCCCCCCCTCTCCGTATAAAAGCAAAGTTATGGCGAAAGATAAGAAAAGTTTTCTTTGTGATTATTTAACGGATATTTGAGGATATTTCTAGTACAATTCCGATCTAATTATAGTAGAACTGGGATTGTCAATATGAGAAATTTCAATTTAGCTCGTCCTTTAGCTGCTAGAGTCTTAATGGCTTTAGCTTGTTTTAGTGGCTCTATATTATTAGCTTCTTGCCAAGGAAACTCTACTAATACTGGGGGAAATCAAACTGATGCTGGTGGCTCTGGGGGAGGAAATGGTCTTAAATTAGGTACTTTAGCTCCAACTACGGGAGACTTGTCTTCTATCGGACAAAATTGGCCTGCTGCGGTGCAATTAGCAGTAGATACGATCAATGCTTGTGGTGGGGTTAATGACGCGCAAGTCAGTCTCACTGTAGAAGACAGTCAAACAGATCCTAGTGCGGGTAGTGCTGCTATGACTAAACTAGCAGAAGTAGATCGGGTAGCAGGAGTTGTGGGTGCATTTGCTAGTAGTGTTTCGGGTGCAGCAGTAGATGTGGCAGTGCGCAATAAAGTGATGATGGTTTCTCCTGGTAGTACTAGTCCTGTATTTACCGAACGAGCGCAAAACGACGAATTTAATGGCTATTGGGCTCGTACTGCCCCCCCAGATACTTACCAATCCAGAGCCTTGGCAGCTTTGGCACAAAAACAAGGATTTACCAACGTTTCCACCGTTGCGATTAACAACGATTATGGGGTGGGATTTGAACAGCAATTTGTCGAAGCGTTTAAAAATAGTGGAGGTACTATTGTGGGCAAGCCCACCCGTCACGATCCTAAAGCAGCTACCCTCGATAGTGAAGCCAAGCAAGCTTTTGGAAGTAAACCCGATGCTGTAGCAGCAGTATTATATGCAGAGACTGGTAGTGTCTTATTAAAATCTGCCTTTGAACAGGGTTTAACTGATGGGGTAACCGTATTATTAACTGATGGAGTTTATTCCGATGATTTTGTCCGTCAGGTAGGCAAAACAGCCGATGGTAAATCGATTATTGCAGGAGCTTTAGGCACTGTACCAGGAGCAAACGGCGCAGCATTAGAAGAGTTTACTGCCTTATGGAATGAACAAGTGAAAAAAGAATTGACTGCCTATGTACCTCATAATTGGGATGCCGCAGTTTTAATGATGTTGGCAGCAGAAGCCAGCGATGCTAACACGGGAGAAGGTATTAAGAGCAAAATTTTAGAAGTAGCTAATGCTCCTGGTACGGAAGTTACCGATGCTTGTCAGGCAATGGAATTAATCCGCCAGGGGGAAGATATCAATTTCCAAGGAGCAAGCGGAAACGTAGATATAGATGAAAATGGCGATGTTGTGGGCAGTTACGATGTATGGCAAGTAGGAGAAGATGGTACTCTCAGCGTGATTGACACAGTCGATCCTGTAGGTGGCGAATAAGCTAACTAATTTTTGAGGATTTCTCAGACAAGCTAAAGATTTGCCAGCTTGCAAACTGTCCCTAAATCACACTAAGCTAAACAGAGATGGGAGTTAAAGATATATATCATCGCGTTTTGTATCTTTAAGATAGCGAAAGCGATCGCTCCCAATCTCAGATTATTACTGTTTTGAGTAATTGTAAACGCGATCGGCTAGAAAGCATTGATAAGTCTTCTAGACTTACTCCGCAAAAGCGAACGCGCATTAATAGCAAATTAACACTATAAATTAAGTTATGACACTGAAACAAGTTATTGCCCAGGTCAAAAATTTATTTCCTGCACCTGAAGTTCACGCTCATTGTGATGGTCCTTGTGGCGTATACGATCCAGCCTCTGCTCGTATTACTGCGGAAGCTGTAGTTTCTATGACCAAAAAAATTGTAGCTCTTGAAGCTCCTGCTGCGGGCGATGCTGCTGCTAACGTTGCTTATCAAAATACTCTTTCTCGCTACATAGCAATTAAAGAAGAACAAGCTCAAAAAACAAAAGAAGACTTATTGATTCTGTGGACAGACTACTTTAAGCCCGTTCACTTAGAACAATATCCCGATCTTCACGATACTTTTTGGAAAGCTGCTAAACTCTGTTCTGCTTGTAAAGTAGAAGTAAGCGAGCAACACGCTAACGAATTAATGGAAGCAGTGGAAAAAATCCACAATATGTTTTGGGCTACTAAAGGACGCGACGTTAATTTTGTCAAAGCTAGCTAGTTCATAGAGGGCTTTGCTCTAGCTATTGGCTGCTAACAGGTTACCCTGAAGGTTACTGTTTCCCACAACGTTGTGTGTCTTTCTCGATTCTTACTATAGAGTTCTTGTTAATCTATATATAGTGTTAAAAATAGATTAAATACACTATATATAGTAATTGACTAAATATAAATCGGTTTAACTTGTCACAGATGGCTATTAGCTGTTAGCCATTGGTGACAAGTTAAGGTCAAGAGCCAGTTATCAGACCAAATCCTGTTTTTATAACTATTTCACCACAAGTCTAATAGATAGCTTCACTTTTAATAACTAACATTTTATTTGCCCCTGGTTGAAATTCGTAGGGTACTTTGACTATTTCAGTAGAGTACCCTAATTTATGACAATGCTCGATAACTGGGTCTAAATGGGGAGAAGTTTGTTGCATTAACGGGACTTAAACAAAAATTAAGCCCAAACAAAGCCTAAGCTAGCTTTATAAGCGGTGAATACGTCACAATTTTGGTTAAGCCATTGCACAAAACGAAAAGACATAGCTGTACGAAATGCCTCTAATGCTTCAGG
>NZ_JBZNBU010000170.1:0-3432 GCF_058530065.1 Waterburya sp.
CATCGCCCCAGATTCCATAGAGTCCTATGACTATACTACTAGGATCGCTCCTACGAGCAATAACCTGTGCAATTCTTTCTGAAAAAGCCCAGCGAGAAAAACGATCTTCTTCTTTTGTAGAAACTGGAGAATCAGATGAGTAATTATATTCAGCCATGAGTGTAGTCTTGCAGAGACGATCAATAAAACAAGCCGATTATAAATAAATTTGAATAAATCGTCATTTAAAAGCACTTTATCAACCTATGTGACCTAATTCTTTATTTTTACGCCATGAAAATTATCTAAATTAGAAATACGATTGACAATTAAAGCAAGCTGATTGCGATAGGCGATCGCATTAACAGTTCTTTTAGGACAAGAGCAATTCATATTCATCATGAGTACCAATCCATACACAATAAAAATCATCGCCTTTTTTAAGAGCTAAAGCACGATAATTTTGAGTAATACGAGCAGACCAAAGATTTTTGCCAACTTTCTTAAAATGTAGAGATGGATGAGATTGGTTTTCTTGCCAAAGTCGATAAGCTTTACGGGCTTGTTTTTTAATCTTGAATGGTAACTTGGTGTATGAATTCCAAAAATCAGGCGTTGTCAATGACTTCGTCTAAATCTCTCACTTGGTTAGCTTCAATTTCAGATTCAGCCTTTGCAATGAACTCATCCAGCTTTCCTGTTGATAAATCAGTTTGCATTTGTCTATCCCAAGCATCGTCAAGATATTTATTCAACCAACCTGCTAGTTGACGAGCTTCTTTTGTTGGTAATTCTTTAATAGCTTGTTCGATTTCTGATAGAGTTTTCATTTCAAGTAAATTGCTTTAACTATATAGATAGTAACTTAAACACATTTGTGAAAATCATGGCGATTACAAAGCGATCGCATTACGTTTTAATTAAAAGATGAAAAATAGTCTGTTTTGACTTTTAAAACTAAGATATTTCGCTTCTGGTTTATTCCCCAATCAAAGTCCAAAAATAACCATCAGGGGAAATAAAAGAAAAACTTTCTTCTCCAAACTCATTAGGAATTATTTCCGTAACTTGTGATGCCTTACTATTTTTAACGCGGTTAAAATATTCCTTAATTCCTCTGACGCGATAGGTATAAAGAGACATCCCCAAAGCTCCAGGTTGCGCCTGGGCAAAGCGACTTTCTAACTTCATCTCTTCAGGAAACCGAATTATATACATTCTGCCAGATCGGGCAAGCTTCCAGTCGGTCGCCGAAGATCGCGGATCGTCAAAAGAGGTTACCCAAAATCTTTCTCCAGGTTGCAGATCAAAAATCGGTCGTCCGCCAGGAGCATTTTCATAGGTGCTTTCTATATCATCTTGAGTGCGGAGTAGTCCCAGAACTTCTTCGTAAAATCGAAGAGTTTCTTTGCTATCATCCTGAATCACCATGCCCATGTGGGTAACTTGGCTGGTTTGAAAAGTAGCATGGGGATTTATAGCCCCATAATTGGGAACATCATAATTAAAGCGTTGAAAAAATACCTGCCTTATTAATGGTTGCAAAAGCATCATTTCCCTTACTCCCACCAGAGTATCAATAAAGGGACGACCATTCTCTGTTTGATAGATGACAGTCCATTGAGGATTAATATACTTAATAGGCAAACCATCTTTCTCTGCTTTCTCTGCATGGTTGAGAATATTCAACACATTAGCAGTTAAAGTAGTTGCCCAACGGTTGCCCTTAACTTTCATTGGTGTTAGCTGCAATCCTTCATTAGTGGGATTTTCCCAAACCATCAGACGAATTAAACCGTGGTCGGCATCCTGATGATATAGCCTTAGAGAGTGCAAAGCAGAATTAACTCCATATAAATCCCGAGCTAGGTCGGCAGATAATTGCCCTTCTAGTCCGATCTTGTAGCCAAATTGCGACCAATATTGAACCATTGCTTTTGGCTCAATAACACCAATACAGACTTCGTAGATACCTTCAATCTGGTTAGTATTGATTTGATTCATCGCCATTAATTATTTTTTTGTTCTAATTCTAATTAAAATTCAGAATTTGATTTGACATATCCAAAAGTCAAAAAGTTCTATAATTTCAGCATTGTACGGCAATCTCAACTAATAGTTATTAGTTAACCACTCTACTAACCACAATCCCGATCGCACGGTTAACTTTACTTGTATAATTTTGTAAATCCGAGGCGATAACTACTTTTCCTGCGGGAGAAGCGTGTATTAAGCCCATGTTGCCATTAGGCTGTCGATAAACAAATCCTGTATGGGTAAAGTCCAAACCTGGAATGTTGGTGGCAATACCAACAAGATCCCCAGGTTGTAGCTGAGAATAGACTTGCTTGATATTTTGGGTAGGAATGTAATTAAATCGATCTGACAGACTGGCTTCTACGTCAGCAATACATTTAAAAACAGCGTCGCTTTTGGCTAGGTTGGCATAGCTGTTACGATGAGTCGTCATGAAGTTAAGTTGTTTAATCGTCTTCACTCCGCCCAATTGTCGAGTAATATTTTTAATTTTGCCTCGCTTTTGATTATCCTCGATCCAGTCAGAAAAATAGTGCAAACGACTGCAATAACCGTTCATCTTTCCGTTCCAATAACGTTGACTTTCGACTTCTTGACTAAAGGCTTGATAGCCGAAATTCTTTTGAGTAATGTTACTAGCGATCGCTAATACTGTTTCCAGAAACAACATACAATCAAATTGCTGGAGAGAAATAATTAAAGTTTCTTGGGGCGACTTGTCTAGTAATCCTGCTTGATATTCCGCACCGATAAATTTTTGGGCAATCTGTTGTATTAGTTCTCCTTGAGAATTAGCAATTAAATCTCGATTGCTCAAGCTTTTAAGGATACTTTGATATTTTTGTTCGTCTTTTACATCGGGAAAGAAATGCAGTGAAGTCTTAGAAGTTGCTGCTATGGATGACTCGGTGGTTAAGCGATCGCTTTGTTCGATAGTTTCAGTTGCGATCGCTATACTAGTTCCTCGTTCGATTGCGATTCCCATCAACCAAAATAATCCAATAATACTAGAAGTCAAAGCTACTCGATCGATAAATTTACCAAATATACGTTTCATCACTGCTCTAACTGTCTAAACTTTTTCAACTATAACAATCCTCCTAAAATTGTGAAAATTAAAAAGTTTGGCAGAATATGGGGATACCAGTTCGATAATTCTTCACTAATACCGATTTCAATTCTTTAGTAAGTCTATCTTCTTTCGCTCTAATTTTAAGTACTATAGTATTGACTATAAATTAATCTCGTATGAATAATTCTCTTAAATTCTTTTGGCCAATTTTGGCGGTTGCTGTGGCTTCTTTCGGTTTAAAAACTGTCAAACATCGACTTAAAATATCTATGCCAGCTTTAGCAGGCAATCGGATTCTGGAAAATAGGGGTTTGGTGACTATCCCTAGTTCCTATAGCGTTGAG
>NZ_JBZNBU010000171.1:0-24787 GCF_058530065.1 Waterburya sp.
ACAGCTTGAGGTAGTCATGGAAGGCAAACGAGTTGGGGTAATTGGTGGCGGACAATTAGCTTGGATGATGGCAGCAGAAGCCCCTAAGCTAGATATTAAATTAATCGTGCAAACTCCCAGCCAAAACGATCCAGCCGTTTCTAGGGCAGATGATGTAGTTTTTGCGGCTATTGATGATGGGGAAGGTACGTCTCGTTTGGCTTCCCATTGCGACATTATCACTTTTGAAAATGAGTTTGTCGATATGCAGCAATTATCTAAATTGAAGGATGAGGGTAAAGCCCGTTTTCATCCCTATCTAACTACTCTCGATCCTCTATTAGATAAATACGATCAGCGTAGCTATCTTAAGGAAATTGGCGTACCAGTACCAAAGTTTAGTATTGATTCCACTATAGAAGATATCGCTACTAATTATGGTTTTCCTGTGGTTTTAAAAGCTCGTCGTCACGGTTACGACGGACAGGGAACTTTTATTATTAAAAATGCTGAAGATTTAAAAGATTTGGCAACCAGAGTTCCCATTGCAGAATTATTAGTAGAAGAATTTATTCCTTTTGAACGAGAATTAGCTATTATTGCCGCCCGCAATGGTAGGGAAATTGCTGTGTATCCCGTAACCGAAACTAACCAAGAAAATCAAGTATGTACTTGGACGATTACTCCTGCAAATGTTACCGAAGAAGTAGCAAAAAAAGTTCAAGAAATTGCCCATATTATCTTAGAAAAATTAGATGTTATTGGGGTATTTGGAATAGAATTTTTCTTGACTAAAGACAATCGAGTTTTAGTCAACGAAATCGCTCCTCGCACCCATAATTCTGGTCACTATACTCTTGATGGGTGCGAAACTTCTCAATTTGCGATGCACCTCCAAGCAGTAACCAAAATGTCTTTAGGTTCGACTGCTTTAAAATCGGCTGGGGCATTAATGGTCAATTTATTAGGTTTTGAAACATCCGATGCCGATTACCAAGAAAAACGCAGTCGCATTCTAGAAATTCCTAATTCCTATCTCCATTGGTATGGTAAAACTTCTCGCCCTGGTAGAAAATTAGGTCACGTTACGGTAATACTCAACAAAACAGAATTAACCAAAGCGCGATCTATAATCGATCGCCTTGAATCTATTTGGTACGAAAGCTAATTAGAAAATATATCAAAATTAATTTATAGCTATCTAGATAATGGCAAAAAATAAATCTCTTCCTGGCAAAATAATTATTAAGACGGGTAAGTTTGTTTGGACGACAATGTGGCAAGTGATGATGTCTCAACTTGCCCCCCGTAACAAAACAGGAGCATATGTTCGTCCTGAAAGTCAATTTCGCAATTTTATCAATACAGAAACAGACAATCTCTATCAACCTGCTGCCAATCGTTATCGTTTGTATGTGGGTATGGGTTGTCCTTGGGCACATCGCACTCTAGTTACCAGAGCTTTAAAAGGCTTAGAAAATGCGATCGCCGTATCTACTGTTTATCCTGATTCCGATAGCGGAATGTGGGTTTTATCCGAGTCAGAATTAGGCTGTCAGACAGTACCAGAATTATATCAATTAGCTAAGTCTGACTATCAAGGTCGTTCTACCGTACCAATCCTTTGGGATGAGGAAAGTAATACTATTGTTAATAATGAAAGTGCCGAGATTATTGAAATCCTCAATTCTCAGTTTAATAATTATGCTCGTCATCCCGAACTAGATTTATACCCCGAAACCCTCAAAGAAAAAATTGACTTTTGGAACGATAAAATTTACCGTGCCGTCAATAATGGAGTTTATCGTTGCGGTTTCGCCCAAACCCAAGCAGCATACGACACAGCCATTGAAGAATTATTTACCACTCTCGACGAAATAGATCGAGTATTAACTACCAATCGCTATCTTTGTGGCGATCGCCTTACTCTGGCAGATATACGTCTATTTACGACTTTATTTCGCTTTGATATTGTATATTATGGCTTATTTAAGTGTAGTCGCCGTCGTATTCGCGATTACGATTGTTTGGGGGCTTATTTACGAGATTTATATCAATTACCAGGGGTTGCTGCCACCTGCGATCTCGAAAGCGTGAAGAGAGACTATTACGGCAACCTATTTCCTCTCAATCCAGGGGGCATAATTCCTACTAGTCCCGATCTTACCAATTTATTAGAACCTCATTATCGCGATCAACTCGCGACTAACCACTAAAAAACGATCGCCTATCTAAAAATAGAGCGATCGCATAATTAAATTACGATTATTTTATTTTTTACCAATATTACGAGCCATATTGCGGAACATATCCATACTAGTTCCTTGAGGGCGTTTTTTGGGTGTAGGGTTAACTGGTTTGTCGATCGCGCTATTGCTAGTATTTTGAACTGTTGGAATGCTAGGAGTACTAAAACTAGTATTGCTAGCAGTACTAAAATTGTTATTAAAATTATCTACAGTGCGATCGTCAGAAGAAGATACTTCTTTTTCAATAGCAAAACCGTTAGGATTTTTTAAAGTTTTGGGGAAAGTATGTCTTACGCGAACCGACTTTCTCATGTAATTTATGTTACCGAGAGTTTGAGCGTCATCGGGGCTGAGAAAGAAATCTTTATTTGCCATTTTCTTGATTTTTATTTAGTTTTAATCTAATTTTTGGGTTTTAAAGGTGAAATGACTATGGCTTTAAGATTTTTTAGGAACAATAACAAAATGCAATTATTGTTGTTGTAGCCATATTATTTTACTATTTCATGCTTTTATTGTATATATTTTTCTCACAAATAATTATTTTTAGTTCGAGTATTTTTCAAAACTCAATAAAAACTTAACAAAACTTTATAATTTTTCTATTTAATGTCTTTTAAATGATCCTCTAATGAGTACAATTACTTAACAGAATTATTCTTAAAAATACATTTAATTTTTCTCTTTCCTACTCGTTTTTTTTAATTGTTCTAAATTAAAAAGAGAAGAACTCTTTTCATCTGGAGATAGCCAATAATGTTTTTCCCTTGGTATAAAACCTGTTGTAGTCCTGACAATAATTTCACCGCAACTTGGAAAGAACGCAGATTAAATTTCCTCAAAGCTGTACGAGATGACTTAGAAACGCGACTGGCAGCCATTAACGCAGCTATTGAAACAATCGAACGACAAAATAGCCAAACCAACTCAGAAGACAGCTAATTACTACCTACTAAAACATCTGTAAAGGTTAGATAGTAAATAAGATTCTCTGTATAAATCCCCTCTAAATCTTTTCCTTGAGGAAGATAATGAGGGGAATATGCTGGCACATCAATAAATTCCTCGTACCAAATAAAGGATTATAGTCATTTTAATCATGAGGAAATTAATTGTAATGACTATAACTCCACCACAATGAGATAATAGTCTGGTTTTTGCCGAACTTGTCTCATTTATGGGTAATTTAAAAACTGCATCTCTTAAACGAAGAGATTTATTAAAATATTTATTAGTAACCATCGCTTCAAGTATCTTTCCCATTAGAAAAGTACGAGCCAGTAATTGGAGTTATCGAGGAGAGACAGGATCTTCATTTTGGGGTAAATTAGCTCCAGAATTTGCTTCTTGCGCTGTAGGCGAAGCACAATCACCAATAGATATCAACTCTTCCATGGCTGAGAATCTTAGCAGTCTGGAATTAGACTATCAAGATACCCTGTTAACTATTGTCAATAACGATCGCACTATTCGAGTCAACTATCCTCCAGGAAGCAGTCTTACTTTAGACGGTAAAAAATATGAATTATTGCAGTTTCATTTCCATCAACCAAGCGAACATTTAATTTCAGGAAAAACGTTTGCCATGGAGGCTCATTTTGTCCATCAAAATAAAATTACAGGAAACTTATTAGTTTTAGCTGTCTTGATGGCTGAAGGGGAAATCAATCAAACTTTAGATCGGGTTTGGAATAATATACCCGTTCGAGCTAACTACCAGCAAGAAGTTTCTAATTTAATTATTAATGCTGCTAATTTATTACCAAAAAAAAATCATCAATACTATCGCTATCAAGGATCGTTAACTACTCCTCCTTGTTCGGAAAATGTTACCTGGCTAGTATTAAAAGAACCAGTAAAAATATCTACCTTACAACGCGATCGCTTTTTAGAAATTATGGGTAATAATGCTAGACCTGTCCAAGCTTTAAATAATCGTCAAGTATTTTAAATTGAGAAGAGAATTTAACCGAGATTTATATTTAATTGGATTAATGGGAAGGACTATAACTCAGATGATTAATTACAGATTTTCCTCTAGCGATCGCACTTTTTAAGTCACGATAAATTCCTTCAAAATTATGCAATACATAATTCTGGTTGATAATACTGAGACGATATAAATTATCATGGCAATGACATACCATTAATATATATTCGCCGATACAAATAGTAGCTTGTACTTTCATTGATTCTAAAGCCAAATAAATATTTATATAGGTTATTTTTCCCCATTGACGGATTATTCTAACTTTGAAAATCAATTTTATCGGCTGAAATAGTTAAAAATATCTTTAAATACAATCCAAGTCAATCTCATCGATTGTTTTCTAGTTACCTCGATCGTGTTTTATTGTTACTTATCTAACCTCAGTTCGGGATAAGAGTATTAACTAGTTAGGGTAGCTATTAGTTTTTAGTCCTTAGTTTTTAGTAGACCTCTTGCACGAATAATTTCGTAAATGCTTAAATACTATTTAGAATGTACGATTTAGAGAATTAATACTAATCGCTGAAACTTTTAAATTTCGTATTCATGCAAGAAGTCTAGTCTTTAGTTCCTCATAATATGGAGTCAATTAGTCTACAAACACCGAGCAATTTCTACCTTGTTGTTTTGCTGCATATAAGCTGCGATCGGCATTTTCAATCAAACTGACAGCAGACATACTAGGAGTGGGAGTCATAGAACTTACGCCACAACTAATAGTTACTCGATCCGTTACGGTGGAAGTGCGATGGGTAATATTCAATTCTCGAACGGCATGGTTAATTCTCCTGGCTATTTCAATCCCCCCTTCCCGATGAGTACGGGGTAAAATGATGGCAAACTCTTCTCCACCATATCTAGCAGCAATATCTCGATCTCGACTAACAGTTTGAGCGATCGCCCGAGCTACTTTTTTTAAACATTCATCCCCCATTAGGTGTCCGTAAGTATCGTTATACTGTTTAAAATTATCTACATCGCACATTATTAAAGAAATTACGCCTCTTTCTTGGAGGGTTTTTTGCCACAATTTTTCTAAAGCTACATCAAAATAATAGCGATTATAAACTTGGGTTAAGTTATCTATATTTGCCAGACGATTGAGTCTCTGATTGTCTTGTTTGAGATTTTTGGTACTCTCTTCTACCCTTCTTTCCCAAAAAGATTCTAGAGTTTCTAAGTTGTAGGCAGAATTTTGGAGTTGGGAAGCCATCGAATCGATCGACTTGCTAATTACCACCAATTCTTTAATTTTCGGTTGTTCTTCAATAACTAATGGTTGTCCCTTAGAAATTGCTTTAGCAACATCAGCAATATGATTCACAGATTTAATAATTAACTGATTGGCGATCGCACCGAGAAATATAGCGGAAATTAGAGCCAAAGTACATAAAATTAAAGTTGTATAAGTATTACGACGAATGTGAGACATAAAATCAGCTTCGGGAATCACAGTCACGATTAGCCAATCTAAACCAGGATAGTCCCCCAAATCAGTTATTTGAACGAAATGACGCTGGCGATCGAAGTTAAAAATTAATTGTTGAGTAGATTTTGTATTGTCTAGGGATTTTAGCTTTGCTTGTAAAAAACTTGCGGTAGCGTAAATCAAAGGATCTAAACTTTCAGAATAGTGCAAGCGTTCGTTGCCCAAAGCATTTTTTTTGACTAAAGAATTTTTAGTGGAAGTGGCTACCATTGCTCCCGTTTTTTCAATGATAAAAACTCTTCCAGATTGACTAATTTTAAGACTATTGAGAAACTGACTGATAGCTTCTAAAGTCAGGTCAATCGCCATGACTCCTTTGATTTGATTGGTTTGACTATCTTTGAGGGGAATAGCAGGAGTAATGCCCAACACAGGGGGATCGGTAAATAAATAAATGGGCGACCAAACTAAATCTTGATGTTTGATAGCCGTTTTATACCAAGGTCTTTTCCGAGGATCGTATTTTTGGCTGGCTAATTTTTTAATAATATCTCCTGCTTGATTCAAACTATACATCTCCCAATCAGGTGCTGTTTCCTCATTGCGAATCATCAACTTAGGAGTATTACTGTTTTCGATTTCAATAAAATCTCCTGTTTGGCTGCCAAAAAAAATTGTATTTATTTCTGGATAAATTTGAGTCTGTTGCCAAAAAACATCTTTTAATTCTGCTAAATTATTGGTATCCAACTGCTGGAGATCGGTAAAAACTCGATTAATCTTCAGAAAGGTTGTAGGAATCTTGAGATAATCGGCAACGTGTTCTTGGGTATGAGCGGTTACTTCCCGACTCAGGCGCAAGGCGAGTTTTTCAACAGTTTGCCGACCATTTTTCCATGAGAAATAACCAGTTAAGCCAACTGCTACTAATACTTGAGATATGAGAGATAGGATTAGAATTTGGCGTAAAGATAAATTTTTAGCTGTTACACCTCTAGTCATATTTTATCAATCCCGTAATTTACTCTCACCTTATATGTATAGTACCGCGGTATTCAATAAACAAGAACAAAAATACTATTAAGAATTTATATTTGCTCGACCTAAAGAAAACCGAGATGTAAATTATCTTACACCTCGGTTATTGCTATTGACTATAGATAAAAACTCAGACAAAAAATAGTTCTTTCAGCCTAATTACTTAGGCAAACCACTCTTCAACTGCTTCTGCTTTAGTATTAGTGTTGCGAGAAGGTGTTTGACGCTCGAAATTCATGTGAATCGAACGAGTTTGTTCTCCGTCAACCGCTACTGCTTTGATAGGATAGTCGATGATACCATCTTGGAAAGACATTTGGAAGCGGAATGTACCATCGGGACTGAGTTCAATCTGGCGATCGCCAATTGTAACCGTCGCATCGGGTTCTGTTGCACCATAGACAATTAATTCTGCATCCGCAACCAACCAGAATTTACGGGGTTTAGCAGGAGTCATTTCGCTGGAAAAGCCTACGCCAGACATATTTTGACCAGATGCAGTAGGTACTGCCCACATTCCTACCCCAGATGGGAAGATATAAGAACTTACTGCTGCTTCGGGAGTTTGTTGCATCGAACCAAATAAAGATCCTGCTACGCGCATGGATTCAACAGATTTGGTCATGCCAAAGACTGCGTCATAAAGTCGATCGTCTCCAGTTACACCCATACCCATCGCCTGTTTCTTAGCAGGAGGTACTAGTTTGTAAAGAGTTTTGCCTTTAAGATCTTCGTTCCAATTAACCGTAATAAAAGCATCTTCAATCCAGTCGGAAGGGTATACAGGAGGAATACTCACAGATGCAGAACGAGCCAAAACTAACCAACGACCATCGGCACAACGATAACCAATATCAGCTACATAATCGCGATCGCTAACAGGAATTGGTAAATACCATTCTCTAGCCATTTCATCGCACAAGTATTCTTGAACGCTGTGGGGTGCTTGGCTGTTGAGATCGATATCTGTGGTGTCATAAATACGCAGTGCCAATTGTTGCCCCCCTTGACGGCGCAATTCTTCTTTATGGCTATTGGGAATATCCCAGTAAGCATAAGCCCATTGAGGATCGCGAGGCATTAAAACAATACGACTTTCACCGTAACCGTCAGGCAACTCTCCCAAATCTTCATCTACAGAAGCAAGGGTTTCTTTAAGGTTATCTTCTTGACCGACTTCATATTTTGTAGCTTTCACTTGTTCTTCCTCCTGAATAGCGGGTTGATTTTGCTCGAATCTTTCTTTTTCTTGTTCTGACTTCCGAACTGCTTCTTTGATGGAAGCAAGTAACTGCGCTTTGCGCATTCTGCTATAACGAGATATCTGATATTCGCTGGCAACTTTTCTCAGTTGCCTTAGAGTCATCTCTTCTAGTGGTGGACGTTCTTTTGCCATTAAATTACAGCCTCCGATTAACTAGACGGTGTTTAGCTGCTGGCAGCCATGTTTAAGACCGATGAAGAGGGACAAATCCCCAAAACTTCTCTAGTCTCTCAACCTTAATTTACGTCTACATTAATTTTTGTTTATCTAGGTTTTTTTATTGATATTGGTATTTTTATGAGTGCGTGGGAAAGGTCTTAACCACTTGACTAATTTATAGCAGGAAAATAGCTTGGGGATCGACATTAGCCAAGCTAAAATTCAGCCAAAAACGACTTTAATAGGGTTTGAGCGAGATGATGTCATGAAAACATAACATTTGTGAGAGTCACTGGAGATCGCTAACAAGTATTTATCACGGTTTAATGACAATCAAGCCTTGATACCCATTACTGCGATGGCGAAGCCGAGTCATTTAGGGCTACTTCTTAAGACTGTTGTCTGCTGACAAAATTAATGCGATCGCTCAATAAAGAAATAGTTTGATTCAACTGGCGATCTTTGCGGAGTTGTTTGGCAATTTTGTCGCAACTATAAATAACCGTAGTGTGATCTTTGCCGCCAAATTGTTCGCCAATGCGAGGTAGGCTGAGATCGGTATGCTGGCGCATTAGATACATAGCTATTTGTCGAGCGCGACTAATTTCTCTACGGCGAGAATTACTTTTTAACTCTTCAATCGAGATATTTAAAATTTCTACCACCACATCCATCACGATTTCGGGTGATGCGGTAATTTGCTCGATTTTAGGATTGAGTACCGCTGCTACGTTTTCTACCGTCATAGACAAGCCAGAAAGGGAAATATAAGCGATCGCTCTAATTAATGCTCCTTCTAACTCCCGAATATTAGAAGTATATTGAATGGCAATATATTCGATCGCTTCTTTAGGAAGACGTACGTTTTCATATTCGGCTTTTTTTTGTAAAATCGCCATGCGAGTTTCTAAATCGGGAACTTGCACGTCGGCAATCAAACCCATAGAAAAGCGCGAACTCAAACGCTCTTGTAGTTTGGGAATTTGATGGGGAGGGCGATCGCTGGCTAAGACAACTTGTTTCCCCGCTTCGTGGAGGGTGTTAAAGGTATGAAAAAATTCTTCTTGAGTATATTCTTTCCCCTCAATAAATTGAATATCATCTACTAACAAAATATCCGCAGTACGATAGTGTTCTCGAAAAGATTGAATATTATCGTTGCGAATGGCTGCAATCAAATCATTAGTAAACTGTTCTGTAGAAACATAAAACACCCGAGCATTTTGATTGATTTCTAAATGATAGTGACCGATCGCTTGCATTAAATGGGTTTTGCCCAATCCCACCCCACCGCAGAGAAATAGGGGATTAAAATCTCTACCAGGGGATTCCGCTACGGCGAGGGAAGCTGCGTGTACCATGCGATTGGTTGGCCCGACTACGAAGCGATAAAAAGTGTATTTGGGGTTTAATTGAATCGGCTTGAGATTGCTTCTGGATGTGGTTTGACATTCTTCTAAAAGAGAATTAGCGCGATCGCCAAAGAAAGGTAAATCTTCCCCTTGTTGAGACAGAAGCCGAATTTCTAAAGGCTTTCCTGTAATTTCTGCGATCGCATCGGTAATTATGGGTAAATAGTGCTTTTGTAAGTGATTCATAACAAAAGCATTAGGAACGAGTAAGGTCACACGATCGGAGTTGAGATTTTCAATAGTGGTATTTTGAATCCACGTCTCAAAGGTAGGACGACTCAAACGTTCTTTGAGGGTGATTAAAACTTGCTCCCATAATTGTTCCGCAGAAATTTCCACTCTGTTTGCCGATTTATAATTGGATAGTCAAGGGAAATCCCTTGTGGAATAGATTTGTTCTAAAATTCTATATGCGTTGTTGAAGATTTTATCAGTTGGGTTGAACTAAAATTTAAAAGACTAAAATCTTATCTCTCGCCAGATGAAACAAACTGCCAAAATTGCCCAAATAGGAGAATCAGTCCTGAGAAACAAAGCACAGCCGATTGTCAATCCTAGCGATCGCCAAATAAGCGAACTAATTGACACACTAATCCATACTGCGATCGCCTATAAAGGGGTGGGAATTGCTGCACCTCAGATCTCTAATTCTTGTCGGTTATTTATCGTAGCCTCCCATCCTAGCAGTCGCTATCCCCAAGCCCCTAAGATGCAGCCGACAGCGATGATTAATCCTCGTATTTTGAGCAGAAGTCCAGAAATGGTTAAAGATTGGGAAGGATGTTTGAGCGTGCCCAATGTGAGGGGTTTAGTACCGAGATCGCCCTTAATTGAAGTGGAATATACCACCAAAGAAGGAGAAATCAAACAACAGGTATTGAGAGATTTTGTCGCCCGTATTTTTCAACACGAACTAGATCATCTTGATGGCATAATCTTTACAGATCGGGTAGAAACGGAAGCAGATTTATATACAGAAGCTGAATACCAACAGATAATTAATGGACAACGGTCAATGTTAAACGATTAATGTTAAATGTTATTGGTGTAGATGTAGGCGGTAGTGCGATTAAGCTAGGAGTATTTCTCAGGGATGGTTCTTGTCTGAGGTCGATTTCATTACCAACTCCCCAGCCAGCCAACCCCAAACCTGTAGTTAAAGCGATCGCTAAAGGTATAAAACAGCTTCAACAGGATTATACTTGTCAGGCGATCGGTTTGGGTATACCAGGGCCAACGGACAAACAAAGACGTATTGCTAAAAAATCGATCAATCTTCCTGGCTGGGATGATGTTCCCGTAGCAGATTGGCTGGAAGCGGAAACCCAATTGCCCACTATCCTAGAAAATGATGCTAACTGTGCTGCTATGGGCGAAGCTTGGTTGGGTGCGGGGCGAAGATTTCAGAATTTTATTCTCTTAACTTTGGGTACAGGGGTAGGAGGAGGAATATTTATTAACGGTCAATTATTCACTGGTAGTTATGGTGCAGCAGGAGAATTAGGTTTAATCACGCTAAATTATACTGGTTTTCCCTGCCGTAGTGGCAATCAAGGTTCTTTAGAACAGTATGCTTCGATTAGTGCGATTTTACGAACTACTGGCAAACAACCTGCGGAAATGGGTGAACTAGCTAGTCTGGGAGATCTTGAGGCGATCGCTTTTTGGCAAGATTATGGTAAAACGCTAGGTGCGGGGCTTGCCAGTCTAATCTATGTATTAACACCTGAAGCAATAATTATTGGTGGTGGTATCAGTGCTAGCGCGCAGTTTTTCTTACCCAGTACCAAAGCCGAAATAGAAGGTCGAGTTGTATCCCCTTCTCGCATCAATTTAGAATTACTGCCAGCAGAATTGGGCAATCAAGCGGGAATGCTTGGAGCAGCGAAGTTAGTTTTCGATGCGCTTGGAGACAGGGAGACCTTACAAGGGTAGACTTTTTACATTTGACTGTTTTGGGTGATATTATCCCGCTTGACGGTTTACCCTCGAATGGGGGGACTGGGTGACTGGGTGACTGGGTGACTAAAAACTAAGAACTAAAAACTAAGAACTAAAAGCTGATAGCTAATAGCTAATAGCTAAAAACTACTAAACTAGAACGAATCTAATCCACATCAAGCGTTGAAATATAAATCGATATTCCTATTTCTTAACCACAATAATTCTTAACTAAGATTTCTCTTAGAAAGATCGTTTTTAAGAGCATAATCAGAATCGAAGAGAATTTGTTGCTGGGGTACGGGAATAGATACGCCTTCTTTATCTAGGGCGATTTTAATGCGACGGCGAAATTCTCTAGCGACATCCCATTGTTTGAGGGGTTCGGTTTTGATCCAGACGCGAATTATCACACCGCGATCGCTAAAAGCATCAACTCCCAAAATATTGGGGAATTCCCAAATTTGTTCTTGCCAATGAGGATCTTGAGTCATGACTTCTGCTACTTGATGGATAATTTCGATCGCGCGATCGAGATCTGATTGATATGCCACGGGAATACTAAGATCGGCTCTAGACCATTGACTGGAACGATTTGCCACGATTTCTACCGCACTATTGGGTACGGTGATTAATCTGCCTTCAGCATCTCTTAGTTGAGTAATACGCAGGTTGATATTTTCTACCATCCCGCTGACTTCGCCAATATCGACTATATCTCCTACTGCATAGCGATCGTCCCAAATAATAATAAAACCATTGATGGCATCTTTAATCAGGTTTTGGGAAGCTAAAGACAAACCCAAACCAAAAATCCCTGCACCAGCTAGAATCGGCGCGAGATTGACTCCATTAATCTGAAAAGCAACCAAAATTCCCGCGATCGACCACATCCCAGTAGCTATACTGCGTAAAATTCTGGCAGTAGTATTGATGCGTAGTTTCCCCCGTTGATTGACTTTAAAATCTACCGATTGTCTTCTGATGGCAGGGTAACTCAGTTTGGCGATCGCAAAATAGGTCAGACGAATTAACAGATAAGTTACCAAAGCCACTGCCAAGATGCGAAAGGGTACTGTAACCGCAGCAACCAGCAGAAAAGAAACTATTCTAGTTTGGGGAAATAAATTTAGGATGAATAAAATTCCCCCAGACCAAATAATTATTTGACTTAGTTGCAATAAACGATATCGAATTTCGGTTAAATTCCACTTTTGACGGCGGGCTAATTGTTCTGTTAGAGGAAGAGTTTTTAAAGAGGCACCAGGAGCGAGTTTTCTAGCTAATGCTCTTAGCTTTCTAATGGTTTGAGTTAAAGGCAAATTGCCCAAGCTAATTAAGGCGAGAATGCACAGTCCAATAATGATTTGCTTTCTTTGATATTGGGCGGAATGTTCTTCGATCGATGTTTCTAAACCTTGTTCGATAATTTCTTGTAACTGTTGCGCTCTAATGAATACTCCCACATCATTGGCTCTGGCATCGGGATTGGTAACGGTAAACAAACGTTCTTTTTTATTGCCAACGGTGAGATAAAGATCTTTCAGATTGCCATTATTTTGAATAGTTACTCGACCTCGATTTTTTTCGTTGGCTAAATATTTTGAGCTTACCTCATAAAATCGCTTTTGAATTTCAAAAATGCGATCGGTCAAAGCTGCGGAATCCGTGCCAGAAAGCTTAAATAAACAACGCCCATCCAGACGAATGCAAGCAGAATAGAGAGCATTTTTCTGTCCTGGGCGTAATAATCGCGAATATACCGTTAAATCTTGAATAAATGGTAGTTGTGCTGTAGCGGTCGGAGTAAACCCAAAGAAGACGAAAGCGATCGAGATAGATAAACTAACTAATAACTTTTTACTTCCAAACATAGTAATTTTTACAACACAGTAACTACTCAATTTGGTTTTAGTTTACCGAACTTGCTGTTGAGTTTGGGGTAAGACTCCTACCTTCACGGTAATATCTTGAGGTTTGCCATCTCTTCTGACTTTGATCACCACGTCGCTACCTACATCTACTTTAGCTACTTCTTTTTGGACTTGATTGGCTTTAGTAACTGGTTGTTGTGCAACTTCTAAAATTACATCTCCCGATTGTAATCCCGCTTGATTGGCAGGAGAATCGGGCATCACTCCCACAATAATGACTCCCCGATCCGTACCTAACTCTACCCCTTTTTGGCTTTTGATTTGTTCTCTCAATTCAGGGGTAATACCTGCCATCTGAATGCCTAAATAGGGATGGTCTACTTTCCCTTTAGCAATCAATTCCTCAGCAATATCTTTAGCGGTATTAACGGGAATAGCAAAACCCAATCCTTGGGCGTTTTGAATGATGGCAGTGTTGATTCCAATTACTTGACCGCGAGCGTTAAGCAAAGGTCCTCCAGAGTTACCAGGGTTGATTGCTGCATCGGTTTGAATAAAATTAACTCGTTTTTCCGCAATACCCACTTGCGCGCTCGATCTGCCAGTGGCACTGACGATGCCTGTAGTTACTGTATTATCCAATCCTAAAGGATTGCCGATCGCGATCGCCCATTCTCCAGGTTCTAATTGATCGGAGTCAGCAAAGGTAACTGCGGGTAGGTCTTCTGCTTCGATTTTAATCACTGCCACATCGGTCATCGAGTCCGAACCCATTACCTTGCCTTCGTAGGTGCGTCCGTCTTTGAGGGTGACAGTAACGCGATCGCTTTGATCGACTACATGAGCGTTAGTTAAAATCAAACCATCGGAGCTAACGACAAAACCAGAGCCAAAACCTCGTTGTACTCTTTCTTGGGGAATATTGGGAATCTGCGAGCCGAAAAACTGACGGAAAAATGGATCGTTAAAAATTGGCGAGTTATTGCTAATTACGGTGCGCGAAGCATCAATTCTTACAACAGAATTGCCTACTTTTTTGACTACATCGCTGACATAATTTCGAGGTAGAGCGATCGCACCTTCTTCAGGGTTAACTTGAGCGATTTTTTCCTCTTCTAGAGGTTCTTTAGCAAAGCTTTGAGGACTATTAATTAGATGATTACCACCTACAGCCAGTCCTCCTCCTAACAAGAGTAAAGATAGAGAAGTTGTTACTTTTTTTAATACTGTTGATTTGTTCATTAATACAGTTACCTCAGTAATTTCAGTCTTAGATGAAAAAGCAATTTTTACCTTGCCTAAATCTGGGGTGAGAAATTTGTTTATAAATTAAGTAATAGAAGCTAACAAGGGATTTGTGTAACTTGTTAATTTTTACTTTGATTTTATTTATTATAAAAATGGTATATGTCTTTTGCATGACAATCATTTGATTTTTCCATGAAATCTAGAACAAATCCATTGGTGACAACTTACCCTAAAGGGTACGGCGACCCAGAAGGGTATGTTTTGTTTGTCAAACGCTTTTAGGTAAAAATAATAGGTAATAGGTAATATGAGAACTAATAGCTGCTGCTGCGATCGCATCTACCAATTTGGGGGCGATTAATTTTAACCACAAACCCAATTTTCTTTTAAAAGTCAACACTAATTCTCGTTGGCGTTGTTCCATGGCACGGTAGATTAAATCTACCTATAATTCTAAAGACATGGCTTTTTCTAGTTCTCGATCTAGAGTAGTTACGATTGCCTTTCCTTCAATTTTCCTTGCCTTTTGACTAGTTAACGATGCCCTCGACGGTGACGTTGTGCCATCAATTCTGCCATTTGCGAGCGTTGTTCGGGAGTCAATAATTCTCGAATTTCCAATAAGTCTTCCCAGCGATTTTGACCGATTTGTTGGCGGATGGCTTGTAATTGTTGTTGCTGTTGTTGTATTTGTTGGGAATCTGCTTCGCTTGCCCACAAAGACTGTAATTCTTGTTTGAGGGTAGGAATTTGCTGATATAAAGCTTCATTTTCAGCTTGCGATCGCTCTTGAATTTCTCTAACCTCTTGGGCTTGTTCGGCAGTGAGATCTAACTCTTGGATTAGTTTTTCCATTCGATTACCTCTATTTCGTTTGAAGTCGCCAGGATTTTGGGCTAGTTGGATTGTAGTTGGAATTTGAGTATTATCTTGCGTTCTAATTTCGGCTGCATATGAATTTAACGGTAAAGCTAATAATATGGCTGAAATTGCGATTAAACTAAGTTTATTCATTTGTTTGACCTTCCTCAAAATTAAATTCAATTGATTCCATCGTAAGAATTAAGCAGCTACACCCGCCTCGATCTAAACTCCCAAATTCATCTGGTACTTTAGGACTATGTTTTATAACCTATAACCTATAACCTTTAACCTACGAACAAATAACTTAACTCGTTCAAATTTAACCTTGTACGACTATATGAGATGGCACAAACACTCTTTTCCCTTACTTTTATATTTAGAGTGGGTATTATTAGCAATTGTATTTTTGACTGGTTTAAACTGGATTGCTCCCCATCCCCATTCCCACCGTTTTGTTTGGTTAAATGCTATGGGAATTGGCAGCGCGATCGCTCTAGGAATTATGGGTTTGGCACTGCCTGCAAGTAGATCTTGGCGATATTTTTATACTGCAATCGGGTTTTTGCTTAGTTGGTCTGTAGTCTTGTTTTTAGCCAGAGGGGAACGGGCTTTTCCCGCTTTACTGCTAATAGTTACAATTCGAGGCTGCTTGTTATTTTCTCTCCCTGGGAGAATTGCGATCGCCATTGTCGCTTTTAATTCGTTTTTGGCGGTGCAAATCATGTCTTGGACGAGATTTAGTTTGTTTAACCTTCCTGTCGGCAGACCTTTACCCCCCGTTTTTCGGCGTTTACCACCTAGCGAGTTTCGACAGGTATTGTTTAGTATTACTGTTACTTCTGCTTTATTGTTTGCTCTCGTTTTAACATTCGTTATTCTGGCAGTCAGTGCCTTAATCGCCGAAAGGGAAAGTAAAGCCAGATTGGTTAAAGCCAATCAACGTTTGCAAGAATATGCCCTTCAGGTAGCAGATCGGGCAACTTTAGCCGAAAGAAACCGAATTGCCCGCGAAATTCACGATTCTGTCGGTCACTATCTTACCGCCCAAAGCATTCAGTTAGAAAATACTGCTTTGTTTTTAGAACGAGATCGCGCCAAAGCGTCAACGTATTTAGCAAAAGCCAGACAGTTAAGCAAAGATGCTTTATTAGATATTCGTAAATCGGTAGCAGCCTTGAGAAGTGATTCTTTACCAACGAGATCGCTTATCCATAGTTTGCAACAGGCGATCGCTGATTTTGAATCAAATACGAACATAGAGATCGCACAAAAACTAGACTCTTCCATTGAAGCAACTCCAGAAATAAACTTTGCCCTCTATCGGGTTTTACAAGAAGCACTTACTAATATCGCCAAACACAGTCAAGCCAGCATGGTCGAAATTATTTTGCAAGCTACCGATACTAAAATTGAATTAACCATCAAAGATAATGGCTGTGGTTTCAATCCCAGTCAAAATACTACTGGTTTTGGCATTCAAGGGATGCACGAACGCATTACTGCCTTGAATGGAGAGCTATCAATCGTCAGTCACCGCGATCGAGGTAGCATAATTAAAATCGAGGTAAATGTTCAATGATCAATGATCGATGATTCGCTTGTTATTGGTAGACGATCAAAGTATTGTCCGAGAAGGATTGGCGAGCTTATTGCAAGTTCAACCAGACTTGGAAATTGTAGGGCAAGCAGAAAACGGTCAGATTGCCGTCGAACTGGCGATCGCATCTCAGCCAGATGTGATTTTAATGGATTTGCGAATGCCTGTTGTGGATGGAGTTGCAGCGATTGAAATTTTAAGCCACGAAGCACCAAAAATTAAAATTTTAGTCTTGACTACTTTTGATGATGATGAATTAGTCGTTAAAGCTATGGGTGCTGGTGCTAAAGGATATTTACTCAAAGATACCCCTTCTCAGGAATTAGCCGATGGTATTAGAGCGGTATATCGCGGCTATACTCAACTAGCACCAGGACTATTTGATAAAGCGATCGCAGGATTGAAACAGCCCCATTTAGACCGACAAATTCAAGCTAAAATAGACTGTCTCACCGAAAGAGAACGGCAAGTCTTAAAATTAATTGCTTCTGGATACAGCAACCAAGAAATTGCTACGGAACTTCATATCGCAGAACGCACTGTTAAAAATCACGTCAATAGTATTCTGCGTTCTTTAGATTTGCGCGATCGCACTCAAGCTGCCATTTTTGCTAATAAATATTTACGCTATTAGCTATTAGCAAAAAACTAACGGCTAATAGCCAGTTTAATCAAACTCCGCCTCGCTTATCGCGACTTTGACGACGACGATCGCGCCATTTAACTACCGATAGATACGATACACTTATACTAAGTAGTCCTAACAAACCGAGCGCCACTAGAAATAAAGTGTTTAATAGTTCGTTTGTTTCCACGATTTAGAATCCGTTTCGACCCCAGACAACCATTGCGATCGACCAAGTGAATAAAGCCAAGATAGTAACCCAGCCTAATGTCAAAATATCCATGTCAGTATTTTTGTTTTGAAATATATATTTAATTTGGCAACTATAAACCCTATCATACTTCTTAAGGGATCTTTTGTGGTGTAAATTGTGCCTAGTTTAGTTACAGAAAGAATAGAATCAGTTAAATCGGGAATAGTTGGTGCGGGAGCTTTTGCGATCGCCGAATTAGTCTTTTTTTTGCTGCGGGCTATAGTAGTTAGCAGTATGCCTCAATGGGATTTAACTCCTATATTATTGGATTGGGAATTACTAATTAAGTTGGCTATTGGCGCGGTTAGCGGTTTTTTGTTTGGAGTTACCTATCGCTATATTATTCGCGACGATCGCAATTCCCATCTCAATGATGGTGCGGTTTTAGCTTTTGGATTAGTTAGGGGTTTGGCAGCGATCGAAATTGATTTATCAACAAATTTGCCATTGTTGGAGTCAATCTTGATTTTTTGCTCGATTATACAAAGTATTGTTGATTTTGCGCTCGCTCGTTTGGTTCTCGATCTGGCAATTCAACAAAAGTTTATTAAACCCTTTGTTTAAATTTAATATTGACAAACTTCTTGCATGATTTCAATTGCAGAAATAGTTACTGGTTGTTCCTCAAGGCACAATTCTTCTAATTCTTGACTTAATTCTTCTAATTCTTGATTTACTTCGACTATTTCCTGAGTAATTTCCATAGCGGATTCGTTATCTAATTCTTCAGTCAGATCGTTCAATCCTTCTTGGGAAATATCCAAGCATTTTCCATTTACCCGTAGATAGGTGTCATAGGAACAAACATTTTCTAAACTCGCTGAATAATTAGCAAATATAGGTAAGCACAAAGCGACTAACGGTAAAGTTATCCTAATTTGATTGCGTTTTTCTTTGCAAGCCATATCATCAACCTCATTCGACACTTTTTTGTAGTTGCCTACTTTTAAAACTGTGGTCGATCGTCGGTGATTTTGCTTTAATTTCGATCGCTTTTTAATTGTGATATTGAATATACCTAATCAGATTGTACTACTTGTTTAAATGCTTTATTGAGTTCTGGCGATCGCTGTAAAATATTTGCCAGACGACGTAATAGATGACTATAAATTCCCGTTTCGGAAATAGCTTCAGATAAAAATCTATCCCAGTTGAGATTTTGAGTGCAGATTTGATACATGGCTAGCCTTACCAAATAAGGATGTCCTCCCACCTCTTCCATTAACCTGTCGAGATCGGACTCGTTCCAGTCTAGTTGATACAAATTAGCTAAAGTTGCCACTGCGTCGCGATCGAATTCTTCTAATAGTACTGGCACTCCTGCATTAAAAGGAGACTGATTGATGTCCAGTGGCACATATATTTCGGTTGAATGTGCTAAAACTAACTTTAGCTTCGACCAGCAATTGTAAGTTTTGCCTTTTTCATGCCAACTACGTAATAGTCCCAAAAAATCTTCTACTGTCTCCTGATATGAAAACAGGCGATCGACATTATCCAAAGCCAAAACAATATCTCGATCTACCTCTGCCAAAATATATTTATTAAAGTAAAAGGTACAGTTATCGTTACTGCCCAAAATATCGGTATCCCAATAATCATCAACTTTATTAGCAAGTTTCAACTGATGGGAAACCATAACGCACAGCCATCGCAATAGCTTATCCAAATCCTGTAAGATAGTATGTTCGATCGCGTCAAAATCTAGATATATAGTTTTTTGTCCCTGAAAGATTCCCTGTTCTAAAATACGATTGACCAGGGAAGTTTTACCCATCCATTTTGCTCCTTTAATCCGAATCAGAGAACCAGGTCTAGTGATGGTTTCATAGCAGATAGACTCAATCGGCGTGCGCTGGAGATAAAAAGGAGAACTCAACGCTACCGATCCTTCAGGGAAAACTAAGTTTCTGTGGTCAGTAGATTGGGTTTGTTGGGTTTGATATTCAGTTAAAATAGCTTCAGCACGATTTTTCCATGTTCTTTGCAAAGCAGCTTTAAAGTTTCTCTTGGATACTTTTTCTTCTAATGCTGTCGAAAGATTGCACCAAAGTTTACCCCCAACATCTTTACTTAAATAATTAGTGGTATAACCTTCCGCTTCCGCAATTTGTTCGTAGGTGCGATTATTCCAAGCACCCCGTAAAATAATAATCTCCACATCGCTAAGATGTTTGCCAGTATGCTTGAAAATCAAATTATCTGCTGTTTGTCTGGCTATCTTCCAAGTAAAGTCCAAATCCAGAGTCATCACCTGCATCTTTAAAACCACCCGCTTGTAAATCTTGCGTTAATAGTAAAAGTTTGGATAACCAAAAACATCTGAAAAATGTCTGTAATTATACCCAGACTAAATTAGTAAGCAGTTGTGATACTTTTGTGACTGATTGAGTATAATTCTCTATGACTAAAGTGAGAGATAGCAATAAATTCGTAGTCTGCTAAAGCTGAATCTATTTTGCCTAAATCCTGACAAAATATTACTGGGGATTCGATTCTATTTGTCTCATTACCGTCCAAGCAGAATAACTTACCCCTGCTGTCCCTTCTCCTGGGTGAGTGGAGTCTCCTACCAACCACAGATGCTTGATGGGGGTACGATTGGCAAAACCAAAAGGGCCAAAAGTAGCAATACGCTGTCCTAAGCCTCCAACAATGCCCTTATCTCTAGCTGTATAACGTTCAAAAGTTCTAGGGGTAGCTGCTTCAGCATAAATGAGATTGTCGCCACTAAAATCGAAATACTCTCCCAAACGAGCGATCGCTTCATCGGTATATTGTTGTTTGATGGTAGTATATTTTTCTTTATCTCCTGTCCGCCACAGATCCACATCGGTAAAAGAAGAAGCAATTACTGTTGCTTGTCCTTCGGGGGCGCGTCCGTCTCCAGGTTTGCTTACAGATACGAATAGGGAATTATTTTCGCCGATTACTTCTTCAGCATTGTATAAAAATTGTAGATGAGGAGAACAGTTTTCAGGAATAGCTGCTCTTTTGACTCCTAAATATACAACAAACGCTCCCGATGGTTGGGGAAGTTTATCGACTCGCCGTTGATAATTGTTGAGAGTTTTATCTTTAGTGAGTTTAACTAAATTCTGGGCAGTGACGTTGGCGACTACTTCTTCGGCTGCTGCTTGGCGAGTTTGTCCTGTTTTTTGATTGCGGACGGTAACTCCCGTGACTTTACCTGATGCAGTGTGAATAGCTTCTACAGTATGGCGCATCAATAACTTACCGCCATATTTTTCTAAACCTGCCACCAAGCGATCGCTCAAAGTCTGCATACTTCCTTGTAAATGGAATAATCCTTGGGGTGCTTGGGAAACTGCTAACGCCGTTGCTGCATAGAGTAAAGCTGTCTCGTCTGCCCCGACTTGGGAATAGAGTTTTAATTGCAGATCTAAAAAAGTTTTTAGTCGTTTATCTTCATATAAACCATATAACTTCAAAGCATCGCTAACGGTCATCAAAGTAAAAGGTACTGTAATTAAAGTATCGGGACGCACTGCCGAAACCAACTGCCAAATATCCCAAAGATTGCGGGGAGGAAGTACGGGGTTTCTTCCCTGAAAACGCCAACTAGCCTCAAATAAACGATTTAATAAATTCCAAAATGGTTCGCTACCAGGAAATTGTCGTTGTCTTTCTTCGCGCCATCGATCGACATCCCGCCAGACATTAATCGGTTCGGTTTCTCCTGGCAGAAATACCGCACAGGCAGGATCGCAAAAACTAGCCTCAGGTGGTTCGATTTCCAATTCCTGAAAAATACGATGATGGATACCTCCAGGCTCTAAACCTGCTACCTGAGTCGCCCCCACGTCAAATGTAAAACCCCGCCGTTTGAAAGTAGAAGCACATCCCCCTGGTACGATTGCCCCATCAAAAATCGTTACTTGATAACCTTGTTTTGCCAGTAATGCCCCTGCGGTCAAGCCACCAATGCCAGCACCAACTACAATTACGCGAGATTTTTGTTGATTATTTAGAGCGATCGCCATTAAGCTAATTTAATTTATATTTCTTAACATATATTTTTATTTTAGACATTTCCGTGACAAATAAGAAGCAAAAAAAAAGACGCTAATGCCAAGCGTCTCAAGTAAATTCAGTAGATATTTAAGTAATTTTAGTTATAAAAAAATCTGTTTATTTGAGAACTCCAGCCAAAATATTCTTGACTTGTTCGCCACCTTTGCTTTGAGTAAAAGATAGAATGATGGGAATAAATTTACTAGCCATCCCTGGATTCAAACCCAGCTGGCTAAAACCACCAGCCAATGCAGCCATGTTAGCTAGTTGACCGCCACTACCTCCACCAAGAGCACCAGCTAATCCGCCGATTGCACCAGCCATTCCTTTGCCACCCGCAGGGGCTTCGCCGATCAAACCGCTGATTCCAGGTATTGCACTGGCAACCTGAGCAAATTCTCCATCGCCTAATTGTTCTTTTGCCATTTTAAAAATTAGTCCCGCACCACCTTTGGCTTGGTTTTCGTCTACTCCTAAACCTTGAGTTAATTGTTGAATCAGTTCCATAAGTTCGTGTTTAAATTAAGCATTTAAACTTATAATGCCAAAAAAACCAAGATTTTTAAAGAAAGAAATACTTAAAACTGTTTTTTGGGTCATACTGATGATATTTTTGCAGAAAATACGAAGTTATTTTTAAATTTAGATAAAGAACCCTTAACCTTATCAGAAATTTTTCTTCTGTTTCGTTAGTATCTAATTTGAAATTACAAGCAACCTTTGTCTGAATTAAAAAATCAATTTTATAATCTACGATAAGGAGAAATTATGAAAGTTAAATATTTAGGAACGTTATTTGCAGCTTCTGTTTTAAGTTTGGGCTTGGTAACTTCTTGTGCGAATCCCTGCGCTGGAGAACCCACAACTGGCGGAGATGCAACCGAAGTAGATCCTTGTGCTGGTGTAAGTCCTTGTGCTGGTGCAGATCCCTGTGCTGGTGTGAACCCCTGTGCTGGTGCAGATCCTTGTGCTGGGGCAAATCCTTGTGCTGGTCAATAACAGTCAATAGATTTTATACAATCGTTTCAACCCCGTTTTTTAATCAAAGCGGGGTTATTTTGTGATGATAATTTTTTCTAGATATCTTTACGAGGCAAATTCTGTTTTAACCTTAATAAAGTAACTTTCGAGATCGAGCGGGAATTTAGAGACTATATGGTAACTAGAAGAGTTGCAGATATTTTAAAAAACGGTCAACCCGATGAATTAGCGACTATTAAAGGTTGGGTTCGTACCAAAAGAGAATTAAAAGGATTTTCTTTTATTGAAGTTAATGATGGTTCGTCTTTGGCAGGTTTACAAGCTGTTCTAGATGCCGACTTACCAGACTATGAAAATGTACTCAAACAATTAAGTACTGGTGCATCGGTAGAAATTACAGGGAAACTGGTGGAGTCTCCAGGAAAAGGACAAAAGATCGAAATGAAAGGGGAATCGGTGACCGTTTATGGTACTGCCGATCCTGAAACCTATCCTTTGCAGAAAAAACGCCATTCTTTTGAATTTTTGCGTACTATTAGTCACTTGCGATCGCGTACTAACACTTTAGGGGCGGTTTTTCGGGTGCGGAATGCTTGCGCTACAGCCATTCATCAGTTTTTCCAAGAAAAGGGCTTTTTATGGATACACAGTCCGATTATTACCGCTAGCGACTGCGAAGGGGCGGGGGAACTATTCACCGTTACTAATTTAGACCTAAACAATCTACCTACCAACGATAAAGGACAAGTAGACTATAGCCAAGACTTTTTCGGCAGACAAGCATACCTTACTGTTAGCGGACAATTACAAGCGGAAGTGATGGCAATGGCGTTTCAAAACGTCTATACTTTTGGCCCTACTTTTCGCGCGGAAAATTCTAATACTTCCCGCCACTTGGCAGAATTTTGGATGGTCGAACCAGAAATGGCATTTTGCGACTTGGAAGGCGACCAAAATCTAGCGGAAGAATTTTTGAAATATATTTTTCAATACGTTTTAGATAACTGCGCCGATGACCTAGAACTATTTAACAAATGGGTAGATAAAGAACTACTCGCCAGGGCAGATAATATTATTAACAATGAATTTGAACGCATTACCTACACCGAAGCCGTTAATTTACTAGAAAAAGCCCAGAAAAAATTTGAGTATCCCGTTGAATGGGGCATCGATCTGCAATCGGAACACGAACGCTATCTAGCAGAAGATCTATTGAAAAAACCCGTCATAGTTACCAACTACCCCAAAGAAATTAAAGCCTTTTATATGCGCTTGGATGAAGGAGAAAAAACCGTTTCCGCAATGGATGTCTTAGCCCCTGGTATTGGGGAAATTATCGGCGGATCGCAACGGGAAGAAAGACTCGATGTTTTGGAAAGACGCATCCAAGAAATGAATATCGAAGCTGATGATATCTGGTGGTATTTAGATTTGCGTCGTTATGGCACTGTACCCCATGCTGGTTTTGGCTTGGGTTTTGAACGACTAGTGCAGTTTATGACAGGAATGAAAAATATCCGCGATGTTATTCCTTTCCCTCGTACTCCTCTAAGTGCTGATTTTTAAAGGGCTTTGCCCTTGAAGGCAATCCTAAAGGATTAATGGCGCGTCAAGACAGAAGTTCGATAGTGTGGGCAATGCCCACGCTGTTGGCTAACACCCAAACTGCAAATACCTTACTGTTCGGTTAACTAAAGTTATCGGTGAGAAAGGGGGTAGGGTAATTCGAGCATTAGTTGCGGCGAACAGCAACGCCTTACTTTGCGAGGCAAAACCGTTGCGGAGGTTCCCTCCGTTGAGGTTATTGCCGAGGGCGCGCCTAACGGCGATATTATGCCCTTGTGGTACG
>NZ_JBZNBU010000172.1:0-13980 GCF_058530065.1 Waterburya sp.
TTAGTTGTTAATAGTCTCAATCCGTTATAGGTTATTAGGTTAACAGAATCAGTCTCCACTGACATGAACGATGATTTCCCGTTGATGGCTGCGCTGGCGATGTTCCCAAAGATATATACCTTGCCAAGTACCTAAAACTAGGTTTCCCCCAGAAATAGGAATATGTTCTGATGTATGAGTCAAAGCAGAGCGAATATGAGCGGGCATATCGTCCAAACCTTCAGTACTGTGGACGTAACGATGGGGATCTTCTGGGACGAGTTGGGCAAAGAAATTTTCCAAATCAACCAATACATCGGGATCGGCATTTTCTTGAATTAATAACGATGCCGAAGTATGGCGCACAAATACCGTACACAAGCCAGTTGCGATCGCCGATTGGGATACTGCCTGTTCCACTTGGCGAGTAATTTTGTGTAAAGACTTGCCTGTAGTTTTAATTTTTAAAGCAATTTGATGGTGTTTCATATGTCACGCCTAATGTTAATTAGCTTGGCTTTCCAGGTGATTGGCTCGTAATTAGTAGTTAGTAGTTAGTAGTTAGTAGTTAGTAGGTAACAGGTAGCTTCGCTATTTGCGTCGATCTATCTCCTTGTCACCCAGCCTCCTAGTCTCCCCGTCTGGTTACAGGTTATGGGTTATCAGTGCGATCGCTTTTTCCCGTACCTTCGCAATAGGAACAGGTTTCGGTACGTTGGATCTCTCCCGCACAATCTCTAATTTCTGTATAGCCTTTACCCTCGCACTGGTAGCAAGATTGTTTTTTAGTTTTATTTTGTGTCATTACTCCTGTACGGACGTTTCATGAAACGTCCCTTCATTACTTATTAATTAGTTAAACGTATCCGTGTTCGCTCAAAAAAGACATACCAATATCTTCCTGATGTCGATCGCTTGGCAGACGATGAGAGATCAGGCGATCGACGTATTTACCTAAAATATCGCTTTCCAGGTTAACTAAATTACCCGCTTGTAAATAGCTCAAATTAGTTTCAGCATAAGTATGAGGAATCACCGCAGCGGAAAACCAACTGCTATCTGGAGCGCATTCAGCAATAGTTAAACTAATACCGTTAACAGCAATACTACCCTTGGAAACCAAATAACGACCGATGCG
Organism: Waterburya sp.; assembly: GCF_058530065.1. Taxonomy (NCBI): domain Bacteria; kingdom Bacillati; phylum Cyanobacteriota; class Cyanophyceae; order Pleurocapsales; family Pleurocapsaceae; genus Waterburya; species Waterburya sp. The sequence continues at coordinate 1,118 of NZ_JBZNBU010000172.1, forward strand.
ATCGTGCCACTGTTCTTTCATTCCCGTCGGGATGCCAAAACGAATCTCCCAAGAAGTAGCCGTAGAGACAGCTTCGAGTAAGCAGCCAATACCGTCAATATGTCCCGTAACAAAATGTCCGCCAATTTTACTTCCCACTCGTAACGACGTTTCCAGGTTGACGTATTTAGCAGCGCGATCGCGAGCTCCTAAAATAGTGCGATCGAGAGTTTCGGGGGAAGCAGTAGCAATAAAACCACTTTCTAAAATGGTTTCGACCGTAAGACATACTCCATCTACCGCTACACTGTCACCGATCGCCAAATCGGACAAAATTTGCTTTTTACGATCACCCAGGATAGAAATTTCAAAAGCTGACTGACTATAACTCTCGATTGACCCCAAACATTCTACTAATCCTGTAAACATTTATTGTAAATAATGTAACTTTAGATAACTTAACTATGAAATTTTCCCGAACACTACGGGCAACAGAAAAAAACTGAGGCATACTATGACTAAACATTAGCATTTAGAACGCTCCGTTCTAATTTTGTGACCTAAAATTCAGGTTGCACTAAAAAAACCTATCTAACTTTAAAGATAGATATATTGTAAATCTTGCAGTCTATCTTTAAGTTGTTGCTCCTAACTTTTACCTAATTATCTCAGAGGCTATAGATATGATTGAAATGAAAGTGGCGGGCATTGTCTTAAATGCTGCTAGTCGAAGCCCGATGATCTTACTCAAAGACAGATCGGAGCGTCGCGCTTTACCAATTTTTATCGGACAAGATCAAGCCGATGCTATTATCAAAGCTTTAGAGGGCAATCGTCCATCTCGCCCTTTGACTCACGACTTGATTGCCAATCTTTTGGATGATTGCGATATTACTTTAGAGAAGGTGATTATTCATTCTCTAACCGATGATATCTTCTATGCGGTGTTATGTGTAGAAGTAAGGGGAGTCAAAAAGGAAATTGATTGTCGTCCCAGCGATGCTGTGGCGATCGCACTGCGGACTGATAGTCCAGTTTGGGTCTTAGAAGAAGTGATTGCAGATGCTTCTATTCCTGTAGATCGAGATGCAGACGATGCGGAAAGACAAGCCTTTAAGCAGTTTGTTTCTAGTTTGAGTCCAGAAGCTTTAATCAACAAAAGCGGTTATAAGGAACAATATTGATCCTGTTTGCAAGCGAGTCACTTATTTGAAAAATAATGCGTCAAAGACGGTTTGGCAAAACTGGTTTGAATTTATCAGTGTTTTCTTTGGGGACAATGCGCTGTTTGGCTTCTCCCCAAACCAGCCGTCAAACTATTGCTCGGGCAATTTCTTTAGGTATCAATCATCTAGAGACTGCGAAGGGTTACGGACAAAGCGAGAGCTACCTAGGACAAGCATTACGAGATTTAGCTATTCCTCGCGACAAGATTTATCTGACGACTAAACTATCTCCCACCCCAGATCCCCAAGAAATGAGGGATTGGATCGATCGCTCTCTAGCTAGATTGCAAGTAGATTATATTGATTGCTTGGCAATTCACGGGGTTAATACTTGGCAGCATTTAGAATTGGTTACTAATCCCCAAGGTTGTCTGCAGGCAATTAACCAAGCGATCGCTCTAGGAAAAATAAGACATTTGGGCTTTTCCACCCACGGCAGCCTAGATTTAATTTTGGCAGCAATTAAAACAGATTTATTTGAATTTATCAATCTCCACTACTATTATTTTTTTCAGCGCAATCATCCTGCGATCGCTCTGGCAGCAGCAAAAGATATGGGAATATTTATTATTTCTCCTGCCGATAAAGGAGGCAAGTTATACACCCCTCCCGCCAAGCTCCAGCAATTATGCAGTCCTGTTAGTCCTCTAGAACTAAACTATCGTTTTCTTTTGAGCGATCGCCGTATTACTACCTTAAGCGTTGGTGCAGCTACCCCCGAAGAATTAACTGCTCCCCTCCAAGTAGCCGATGCGGACTATCCCCTAACTGAAGCCGAAAAACAAGCATTCTCCAATCTAGAAACAGAACTAGAAACCAGTTTGGCTACAGATCTTTGTCGTCAATGCGATCGCTGTCTTCCTTGCCCCGAAAATATTAATATCCCCGAAATATTGAGATTGCGGAATCTAACCATTGCCTATGACATGGAAGACTACGGCAAATATCGCTATGGAATGCTAGAAAATGCAGGACATTGGTTTCCAGGTAAAAAAGGCAATAAATGTACCGACTGTGGCGATTGTTTGCCTCGGTGTCCCGAAAATTTAGCCATTCCGACTTTACTTCGAGATACTCACCAGAGGCTCAAAGGGAAACAACGTCGTCGGTTATGGGGATGACTGGGTAACTGCCTTAAAGAATTAGCTCCGCTATGCTACGCGTCGGTGACTAGTTGATATTAAGTACCTAAGCAGAATTATTTGTATATTCCATATTTTCCTAACCCCTAACCCCTAACCCCTAAACCCAATCTCAACTATCCAATTAATTTTGCACAACTACTTACCTTCTGCCTTCGTTCAAGGATTTTGCCAAGCACTATCGAGCAGATTTTCATTAGTATCGAATAATTGAATGTGTAGTGGCATTTGCCCTACTGCATGAGTAGAACAACTTAAGCAAGGATCGAAAGCTCTAATTCCAGCTTCAACGCGATTGAGCATTCCTTCAGGAATTTTAGTTCCCTGAATAAAGTGTCTGGCAATTTGCGCCACAGTACGATTCATCGCCAGGTTATTCTGTCCAGTGGCAATAATCAAATTTACCTTTTTAATTAAGCCATTTTCATCTACCTGATAGTGATGAAATAAAGTACCTCTGGGGGCTTCGCTGACTCCAATACCTTCAAGCTGATTGATACCTGCTTTAGCTCTGAGGCGATCGCTATACAAATCTGTATCTTCTAACAAGATTTCAATTTGTTCGATACAGACAAGAATTTCAATTAGTCGCGCATAGTGATAGAAAAAAGATGAATTTACCGTACCTTTGCCCCGTTCTCTAAACTCTTTTAATTCGCGATCGCCCAACGGCGTACCGATATGACTACAGATATTCAATCTAGCTAGTGGACCAACTCGATAGATCCCACTTTGTAAACTGCAAAAATCTCCTTTAGCGGGATAACCTAAAGGACGATAATAGGGAAACTTTAAATACGACCAGGGTTCGACGGCTTCGGCTATAAACTCCTGATAACTTGTAGGGTTTAAGCGATCGGCAATAATGTTTCCCGCACTATCTACAAAGCGAATCTTGCCCCCGTAATGTTCCCATTCTCCATTTTGACCTACCAACCCCATAAATAAACTGGGAAAGTTACCAAAGGTTTGGGCTTCTATTTCGTGTTTATCAAGCAAGCTTTTAAATTTATCTAGAGCATCGAGAATAGTCGATTTAACTTCAGTCAGGCGATCTCTAATCTGCCTTTTTCCTGACTCAGATAAACAGTTGCGAACTCCTCCTGGTACAGCCCAAGAAGGATGTATCTTTTTACCCCCTAATAGTTCGATAATTTCCTGTCCAAATTGACGCAGACGAATACCACCACGAGCGAGTTCTGGTTCGGCAGCAATCAAGCCGAATACATTACGGGAGGCGGGATCGCTATCCATACCGAGTAATAAATCTGGCGCACTAAGATGGAAAAAACTGAGGGCATGGGATTGAATTATTTGTCCGAGGTTCATCAAACGACGCAGCTTTTCCGCAGCAGGAGGAATATCAACTGCTAAAATGCGATCCCCTGCCTTAGCAGAAGCAAGTAAATGACTGACAGGGCAAATACCACAAATACGACCTGTAATTCCTGGCATTTCCCACAAAGGACGACCTTCACAAAATTTCTCAAAGCCTCTAAATTCAGTGACGTGAAAACGGGCATCTTCTACTTGCCCCGTATCATCGAGATGAATGGTGATTTTGGCATGACCTTCAATTCTGGTGACAGGATCGATGGTGATTTTTTGGGACATTTAATTTGGTTGATTATGTGTATATTCTTAACTCCTATACAGACAAGCGGTGAGAACCTGCGGATTTTTAATCCGCTAGGGAAGGCTCACCAAGACAGTATTTCTTGTCTTTAGCTAACTTCTAAACGGTTAGTTATCTTCTGTTTCATTTTTAAAATAAAGCGATAAATTGAAGAAGTTGTGAGGAACTTTGGTTGGCAACTAAGTGGTTGCTTAGAGTCTATCTTCAACTAACAACTAACGACTAATAACTAACCAACCTCACAACATTCTCAAACTCTCCCCTTATAAGGAGAATGTAGACAATTAGTAAGGTTTAATATAGTGGCAGTTAAAACCCTAACTATTAACGATCGCCTTATCAGTGCGAGAGAATCTGAGATGATTCTTGAAGCTGCACGGGATGCGGATATTCACATTCCTACTTTATGTCATTTGGAAGGTGTATCCGATGTTGGTGCTTGTCGCTTGTGTTTGGTCGAAATTGCTGGCGAGCGGCATTTACAGCCTGCTTGTGTCACTAGAGTTGCTGAAGGTATGAAGATCCAAACTAACAGCGAACGGTTGCAGAAATACCGTCGAATGATAATCGAAATGCTCTTTGCCGAAGGCAATCATGTCTGTGCGGTATGTGTGGCTAATGGTAACTGTGAACTACAGGATTTGGCAGTCGAACTGGGGATGGAACATGTTAGCTTAACCTATCAGTTTCCCCAGCGTACTGTAGACTTATCTCACGATCGCTTTGGCATCGACCATAATCGTTGCGTTCTTTGTACCCGTTGCATTCGAGTCTGTGACGAAATTGAAGGGGCGCATACTTGGGATATGACAGGTAGGGGACATAATTCTCATGTGATTATCGATCTCAATCAGCCGTGGGGGACTTCAGATAGCTGTACCTCCTGTGGAAAGTGCCTGATGGCTTGTCCGACTGGGGCAATATTCGATCGAGGTTCGACAGTGGGAGAAATGACCAAAGAGCGATCGAAGTTGGAGTTTATTACTACTGCTAGAAAGAAAGGGGAGTGGGTTAGTGGTTAGTCATTAGTTCAAAATCTTTAGTCCAAGAATGGCAGCAGGTAGCCGAGCGCAATTACCACGCACCATTCCCAAAACTTCCCTATACCTTTGAATTTGTTGTGTGTTAACAAAATCTACTATCCACCTACCGTAAAGATAAGACGTGTCTTGTCTCTTCAAAATAATGAACAAACTTAAACTAGCAACAGTATGGCTGGGCGGATGTTCTGGCTGTCATATGTCTTTTTTAGATTTAGATGAATGGCTATTCGATTTGGCTGCCCAAGTAGAATTAGTCTACAGTCCTTTGGCAGATATCAAAGAATATCCCGAAGATGTAGATATCGTATTAGTAGAGGGAGCAGTAGCAAATGAAGACAATTTGGAATTGATTAAAACAGTGCGCGATCGCTCTAAAATTCTTGTCTCCTTTGGTGATTGTGCAGTGACGGGTAATGTTACTGCTATGCGTAATTTTTTAGGAGATGTCGAACCAGTTTTACAACGCTGTTATCTTGAAACTGCCGATATTCAAAATCAAATACCGCACGAACCAGGTATAGTACCAAAGCTATTGGATCGAGTACAGCCAGTTCAGGAAATTGTCGAAGTAGACGTTTATCTACCTGGTTGTCCACCCCATGCCAATCATATCCGCGCTGTTTTAGAAATGCTATTAGCAAGAGAAGTTCCCCATTTGACAGGGGAATTAATTCGATTCGGCTAACGATCGCCTTGTACAATTACCAACTAAAATTAGATTGACTTAAGTATTTATTGATTCTGTCACGATCGCTTTGATTTGCTGATAGTTTATTTTACCGCGATTGTTGCGAGGTAAACTAGATACAATTATCCAATGTTTGGGTTGTTTATAGTTAGCCAATTGGGTTTTTATTTGAGTTTTAATTATTTCTAAATCCGCTGAAGAATTTAATAGTACGCATACAGCAGTTACCGCTTGTCCCCAGTGGCGATCGCTCGTACCAATGACGCAGACATCTTTAACTAATTTAGTCTCTAAAATTGCTGCCTCTACTTCGGCGGGAAATACGTTTTCTCCCCCTGTAATAATTTTTTGGCTGTTCCTACCGAGGATATGTAAATAGCCTTTGGCATCAAAATAACCCAAGTCATCGGTAGTTAATAAATAAGGTTGAGGGAATAATTCGGGATAGTAACCCAGACAGAGAGATTCACCCTTTATTTTGATTATACCAGTCTTATCTTGCTGTTGAGATTCAAGGATAATTTCTGCATGAGATAACGGCACCCCATTACTATTATTTCCTGCTAAAAAGTCTTTGGGGTGGAGAATAACTACTCCAGATCCAGTTTCTGTCATGCCATAAGTCGGTGCGAGAGGAATTTGATATTTCCTAGCAGATCTTAAAAGCGATCGCGATATACTAGCTCCTCCTAATAGTACTGTTTTAAATTCTGGCAACCAAGTAGGAATAGTTTGAATTAGGGTATGTAGTTGAGTAGGAACTAAGGAAATGAAATAGTCTTGGGTATTGAAAATTGGTTTTTTTGGGGTAATTATTTTGTAGGGATAGATAGTTAATTGTCCTTGAGTTAAAAGCGATCGCATAAACTGCATTAACCCACTCACATGATATAGAGGTAGAGTACAGAAGGAATTTATTTCTAGGCAATTAAAGTATTTTTGGAATCCTCTTACCGATGCACTTAATGTATCCCAATTGTGAATCGCAAATTTAATTTTCCCCGAACTTCCTCCTGTCGGAATCATAATCAAAGATTGAGCCAGATTATCTGTTGCATTTTTGATTTTTGTTGGACAATTATCGATCGCTTGTTTGATTACTGAAGAAGCAAAAATTAAATCGGGGGCTATTAGATTTAATACCTGTTGCCATTCTTGTTGTTGCCAATGATAATCGCCTAAAAATATATTAGCTTGACTAACTATCCCTGCCATAAATGCAGCTAGAAATTCTATTGGATTGGATTCAGCAATAATTATGTTTAGCTGGCGATTGCAATTATCTTTTGAGTCGGAGATATAATTTAATTTAGTTTCTGTTAGAGAATATAACCGCGAACTATAATCTATAATTCGCTCTTCTACAGAGTTGTAGTAACTAATATTAGGTTCTCTACAATAGTTCTTTAGTATATCTAATAAAGCTATATTCATAAATGGATCTTAGACTAAATCAATTAATTATTCACGATCTATTAATAATAAAAACGATCGCCTTAAAAGTCTTCAAACCAAAAAAGCGATCGATAACTATTAATTTAATTAAGTAGGTAGACAGAATAATTTATAAGATCTAAGTAGTTAATCTTTTCCCGACACCCTAGCTTCTGACACCAAACCCCTACCATAGCTATTTTATATTTAATTACACCAACTTACTTATTTCTTATTCCTTACCAACCTATTAAGTAGCGACTTTTTTTGCCTAATACTGCTTTGATGCTAAAGGCGATCGCCATAGAGCCTAAGAGAGCTACAATAGTAGCAAGGATTAGACTGATAAAATTCCCTTGAAAATCGAGATTCAATCTCACCTCTAAGCTATATAAAGCTGTAATCAAAAAGGGATAAATAAAATAAATAGCAAAGCTCGTTTCTGCTATCTTATTCGCAACAGTAAAATTGGTATTTTCATATTTATCTAAAATCGACATAAATAGAAAACAAAGTAATATTTTTTGGAGTAAATTGACATCAGGTACTGTAATCGACCAAAAACTTTTGTGGAAGTTACCTGTTTGCTGGAAAACTAAAACTTGAATTAGCCCTAAGACAATTACCAGCAAAGCAATTATAATCTTTTTCTGATTATCTTTAAGATAAGCATAAATTTTTTTATTATTAATTGAACTCCAAATTCCTAAAAGGTATACAGGAAAAAAATAAATTAAGGAGTGCAAAGCATTAATATTTTCGATTGGTCGATGAATAATTACAGAAATAGGTAGCAGAAACCAAAATACTTCTAGAATCTTTCCAGATTGAATAATGCGATTAACTAGAGGAGAAACGGCAAATAACAGCATTGCCATGGGAATATACCAATAAGCTAGAACAATTTTACCAGTTAAGAAATACCAGATGACTGCTAAAAATGGCTGTCCTCGTAAATTATCTGGCAAGAAAACACCACCGCTACCCACAAAAACCGTCAGCAAAATAGGAATGCTAGAAGCTAGCAAATACGGTAATAAAACATACTGCGCTTTTTTGACCATAAATTTCTGATAATTAAATCTATGGTAGAAAATATGATAGTACAAGAAACCTGAAATAAATACGAAGTATACAGTACCATTCAAGCTTAAAGCATGAATAAATTTTTCAAAATTATTCGATATATCCCAGCGAGCTAAATCGTATGAATGACCTAATACAATTATAATAATTGCTAGACCTCGAAAATAATTGATAGAGTTAATAAATTTTTTTTTCTTTGGCGGAGCTTTAGTAATCATTTAGTATTTTACAGTGGGACAAATGTAAAAAGTTTTCATTTTCTTTGAATGTTACTATAAAAGTCTTATCGATTGACAAGATAATTTGTTCTTAACCAATTTTATTCAAAGTAAGTTGATAATTTATCAAAAATGAAAGCAGTCTATTTTCGACTTACATTATTTTTTACTGAAAAAAATGTATTTTAGTTAACAGTTTGCTCCAATGTATAAGAGACTGTTTGTAAACAAAAGATAAAAGCTAGGAATGACGGGGAGACGGGGAGACGGGGTGACTGGGGGAAAGTATTCCTGATTTATTCAAAGAGTGCGATCTTTGCGATTCACTCTTTAAAACAAAGGTAGGGCGCATCCATTATTGTTATTTAATATTTCTTTTACAAACAGTCTCTAAAATATTTTTAACTCAATCAATTGGATTTCATCTAAAAATTAACCATCAACCATCAACAATTCTAGCCAATAACTGAAATACCATTAACAATTAAAGAGGGAGTCCTACAAGAGCCACTCCAAATAAAATCATTGCCTAAAAGAAGATCTCGGTTGAGAATTTCATAGACATTACCTGCGATCGCCGTATCTTTAATGCGACCGATTATTTCACCTTTTTCTACTCGATAACCCAAATCGACGTTAACAGAAAAGTCTCCACTAATATCAGCACCACCACCTAATAATTGGTCTACAATAATTCCCCGATCTAATTGACTGACTAACCGATCAAAAGTTATCTCGCCAGAATTAACAATTAAATTAACCAAAGAAGGAGATGGATAGCTATCCAAACCAGGACGAAACCCATTACCAGTAGGCTCAATTTTTAACTCTCTAGCAACAGTGCGATCGCTATAAAATTGCTTTAAAATTCCCTTATCTATTAGCTCTAGTTCTTGGGTTAGCATCCCTTCATCATCAAAAGGACAGTCATAAGGCGGTATATTGGGGTCTTGCTTTAAACTAATATTATTAGCAATAACTAACTCTTGCTGTCGATCGCTCCAAGGAGAAGATTTTTCTTTAACTCGTTTTCCATTCAAGGCAGCAGACACAGTATTCCACAATAAAGTTGCAGCATTGTTTGTTAATAAGACAGGTACTTTTCCTACGGGTGGAGTTATATTTTTATTTGCCCAATCCAAGCGTTTAATTATTTGTTCGATGATAAAATCAAGGTCGAGCTTATCTTTAGTATATTCTCCATTATAAATCCCTAAAAAATCTTCTCCCCTAACTAATTCTGCTCCGAGATAATAACTCAATGCCGACTCTTTATAGTGACAAAATAATCCCTGAGAATTAATTAAAGTTGTCATTTCTGTCTCCGACTCCAATTCTGTCGAACAAATTAGTTCGGGGTATGCTTCTCTCAAGCGGTTTATGGCTTCTTTTCCCAGATCGATTAATTCTGTTACCGTAGCCGTCGCACCGCCCAAATCTTTCGCGATCTTGCGCGAAGTCCCTAATTCAATTTCTTCAGGCTCGTTCAGTTTTGCCAGAGCTACCGCTTTTTCCACTAATAAATCGGGGTCGATTTTGCCATAGGCTACCGCTACTCCAGGACGATTGTCACGCCATAATCTTAATGCCGTACCCACTGATTGAGAACTTTCTAATTGCTTGAGACGATTTCCTTCAAAAAAGACTGGTTGTGACTGGGATGTCACTTGATAGACTTCTGCATGACTGGCTTGCTCGGTCGCTAAATCTAATAAAGATGCTAATTCTGAATTCATTTTCTTATTATAGAGTTATCCTTTCCGCAAAAATGTCTCAATTGATGGTAGATTGATTATTCTATAAATAAGTAATAAGTTTATTTAAACAACTGGCGATCGCAATGCACGAATTATTCTACAATTTTCGACGCTTTCTCTTCATTTTGCCTCGAATACGATGCAGCTAATATTGCCGCGCTTAAATAAGAACCAAAAACTAAGAACTAAAAACTAATAACTCATAAATGGCTTCTATTTTAGAACAACTCAAACAGTCAGTCAGTCAAGCTCTAGTGACTGCTTTTGGCGCAGAATACGCCGAGAAAGATCCTTTGGTAGCTCCCACCAATAATCCTAAATTTGGCGATTATCAGTCCAATGTAGCCTTATCCTTAGCCAAACCCTTAAAACAAAATCCCAGAGCGATCGCTCAATCAATTATCGATAATCTTGAAATTGATAATCTTTGCGAACCTCCCACGATCGCAGGGCCTGGATTTATCAATTTTATGGTAAAGTCAGAATATGTTGGGCAACTGCTGCAAAAAATTCAACCAGACCCCAGGTTGGGTATCGCCAAAGTCAAATACGCAGATAAAGTAGTAGTAGATTTTTCTAGTCCGAATATCGCGAAAGAAATGCACGTGGGACATTTACGTTCTACTATTATCGGTGATGCGATCGCTCGTATTTTAGAATTTCGGGGTTATGAAGTATTGCGTCTCAATCATGTAGGCGACTGGGGTACTCAATTTGGTATGTTAATTGCTTATTTGAGAGAAGCCTATCCCGAAGCTCTAACTACCGCCGATGTTTTGGATATTGGCGACTTGGTATCTTTATACAAACAGGCTAAGGTGCGTTTTGATGAAGATGAAGAATTCAAACAAACTGCTAGAGAAGAAGTAGTCAAATTACAAGCGGGTGCAGAGGATAGTCGTCACGCTTGGAAGCTATTATGCGATCAATCTCGGAGAGAGTTTCAAGTAATTTATGACTTGCTCGATATTAAATTACAAGAGAGAGGAGAATCTTTTTACAATCCCTTCCTTGGGGATATTGTGAGCGAATTAGACGACAATGAATTAATAGAAGCAAGCGAAGGAGCAAAAGTAGTTTTCCTCGATGGCTTTACTAACAAAGATGGCGATCCTCTGCCTTTAATCGTCCAAAAAAGCGATGGTGGGTTTAATTACGCCACTACAGATTTAGCTGCCCTAAAATATCGGGTAAAAGAAGACGGTGCAAAAAGAATTATCTATGTTACTGATTCTGGACAAGCTGGACATTTTGCAGGAGTATTTCAAGTAGCCAGAAAAGCTGGTATCTTACCTGACAACGTAGAGACAGTTCATGTACCTTTCGGTTTAGTACAAGGAAAAGATGGCAAAAGATTAAAAACTCGTTCTGGAGCAACAATTAAGCTTAAAGACTTATTAGATGAAGCAGTAATAAGAGCTAAAAAAGATCTTGAAGCTCGATTAGAAATAGAAGAAAGAACAGAAACAGAAGAGTTTATCGATCGCACATCTCAAGTCGTTGGTTTGAGTGCGGTCAAATATGCCGATCTCAGTCAAAATCGTACCTCAGATTATATATTTGACTTTGATAAAATGCTCGGACTTAAAGGTAATACCGCACCCTATTTACTATATGCCTATGTGCGTCCTCAAGGTATTAGTAGAAAAGGCAATATTGACTTTTCTAATTTAGATAGCGACACCAAAATAGTTTTATCCGAACCAGCAGAATTGACATTGGCAAAACATATATTGCAGTTTGAAGATGTAATAAAAGAAGTTGAATCTAGTTTATTGCCCAATCGTATTTGTTTATATCTATTTGAATTGAGCCAAAAATTCAATCAATTCTACGAACAATGCTCTATATTAGATGCTGAAGAACCACAGAGAACCTCTCGTTTGGTCTTAGCTGGCTTAACCGCCCGTACTATTAAATTAGGCTTGTCTTTATTAGGCATTGAGGTATTGGAAAGAATGTAATTTTAAATAGCTGCGATCCTCAAGATTAGTTTTATCTTTTAGTTTCTAGTTTTTAGTTTTTAGTTTAGTTTTTAGTTTTGTCTAGCTACTAGAAACGCGATCTCGTTCAAGACTTCGACTCCTTGATTCTTCTTCAATCAGGTATGTTGAAGACTATATCTGATTGGAACTAATAACTAGTAACTAATAACTGGGCGCAGCCCTTTATTTTAGGAAGCTGGCATTTCAAGTTGAATGTCAATATAACCTAGCTGGGCTTTGGTAGCGGGTATTGGCTGGTTACTTGCTTTTAAATTTTCCAAGTGAGACACTAAAGCTTGAGTCAATTGTTGCTGAACTTCTTCAATAGTTTTAGCTGTAGCTACACAACCAGGAAAATCGGGACAATAGGCAGCGTAGCTATATTTGCCTTGTTCGATGACAATAGGATAACGCATAAGTGTCAATTAGACGTGATGTTTGCTTGTTGTTTCGATGTTATTAAATATATCGATTGTTGATATGTTCAATAGTTAGTCAGAAACAGTCACTAAGAAATAAGACAAATTTAAGGAAAGCTTAATAGGCTGAAATTTACTGCGCTTTTCACATGGGTAGACCACATAATTAAACTTTAAAAACTAAGAACTAAGAACTAAAAACTAAAAACTACGAACTAGTAAATTTTCCCAGAGAGCTATTCAACTGAAA
>NZ_JBZNBU010000173.1:0-15188 GCF_058530065.1 Waterburya sp.
ACGATCCCGAAGCTTTGATTTATCTCAACAACGCTCGTATTGGTGACAACAAAGCCTATACCATTGCCGTATCCGCACCTATTGGCACAGAAATGACCACCGCTCAAGAAATTCTTCGGGGTGTGGCTCAAGCTCAAGATGAGATTAACCAACAAGGGGGAATAAATGGTATACCTTTAAAAGTCGCGATCGCCAATGACAATAATAATCCCGAAACTGCCCAACAAATAGCTCAAAATTTAGTCCAAAATAAAAATATCTTAGGGGTAGTAGGACATTTCTCTAGTGGCGTAACCCTAGCAGCAGCACCCATTTATCAAGATAATGGCTTGGTAGCTATCTCTCCCACTAGCACTTCTGTTGCTATTTCTCAGTTAGGCAACAACATTTTTCGCACCGTGCCAAGCGATCGCTTTACCAGTAATGCTTTAGCCAAATACGCTTTAGAAAAACTCAACCAAACCAAAGCCGTAGTTGTCTACAATTCCCAAAGTGCCTACAGTAATTCCTTAAGAAACACCTTCACAACCGATTTAGTGAGTAATGGGGGAGAAGTCGCCCTGGAAGTAGATCTAGCTCAAAATAACTTCAATCCTGCGGAAATGCTGCAAAAAGCAGAACTAGAAAATGCGGAAGTATTAGTTTTTCTAAATGACTCTAAAACTATAGACAAAGCCTATCTCATGGTTCAACTCAATGATAATCAATTACCCTTGTTGGCAGGGGATAGCTTTTACAAACCCCAAACCCTCCAAATTGCAGGAGCAAAAGCTGTTGACATGGTTTTAGGCGTACCTTGGCATATCCTAGCTAGCAATAATTCCGATTTCCCTGATTCTTCTCGTCGCTTGTGGGGGGGAGATGTCAACTGGCGTACTGCGATGGCTTATGATGCAGTTAAAGCCATTATTATGGGCTTGCAAAACAACCCTAGTCGAGAAGGAATCCAGCAAACTCTATCCCAGTCTGGTTTTAGTTTTGTAGGTGCTTCGGGTACGGTGAAATTTCTCTCTTCGGGCGATCGCAATGCTCCCGTACAATTAGTTACAGTAAAACGGGGAAATCGTTCTTCTTATGGTTACGATTTTATTCCCATTGAATAATCGATCCCATCCATGAAGATTTTCGATTGACTTATGCAAAAAAAGAATTGCAATGATGCACGATGAGAATTTTTTTTGAGCATTTAGTATCAAGAGGCACAAAAAACGCAACATCTCTACACAATCATATAAATTAATAATATAGAGTTAACCTAGGTAACTAAAGAATTTAGTGACAATTTCCGATTTCACCTAAAGCAAGAGAGCTACCAGCCTCGAAGGTAGATTTCGTATTGTTTGTAAGTCTGTATTCCTGGCTACCCAAGTAACTTTGAATATTTTTCTATAAAAGAATAAACCTGTAAAATATCTCAAGGTCTAAATTTATGACTACTGACACCAATACCAAGATTAAGCTGAATAAAGTAGAGAAAGTAAAAGCAGCTAAAGATGGACTAGATGTTAAACACGAACTAGAGCATTTCGCCAAAATTGGCTGGGAAGCAGTAGATAAATCAGATTTAGAAACACGGCTTAAGTGGTTGGGTATATTTTATCGCCCCGTAACCCCTGGTGAATTCATGATTAGAATGCGCGTACCTAATGGGGTGGTTACCAGCGAACAAATGAGAGTCTTAGGGGGTGGAATCGAACGTTATGGAGAAAATGGTACGGCGGATATTACTACTCGCCAAAATATTCAATTGCGGGGAGTGCGTCTGGAGGATATTCCCGAATTGTTTAATCGATTCAAAGAAGTTGGCTTAACTAGTATTCAATCGGGAATGGATAACGTGCGTAACCTAACGGGTTCTCCTGTAGCGGGAATCGATCCAGACGAATTGATCGACACTCGCCAGATGAACCAAAAAGTACAAGACATGATTACCAATAGTGGCGAAGGTAATTATGCTTTTACCAATCTACCCCGCAAGTTCAATATTGCGATCGAAGGAGCAAGAGACAATTCGATCCACGCAGAGTTGAACGATTTAGCTTTTATTCCTGCATACAAAGATGAAGTGCTGGGCTTTAACGTTTTGGTAGGTGGCTATCTATCCGCCCAACGTTGTGCAGAATCTATTCCTATGGGAGTCTGGATACCAGCAGAAGATGAAGAAGTAGTCGAACTTTCTCGCGCTATTTTGACTGTATACACAGAAAATGGTGCATCTGAAGGGTTGAGAACTAGTCGTCCTAAAGCTCGTTTGATGTGGTTAATCGAAACTTGGGGTGTGGAAAAATTCCGCGCTGAAATTGAAAAAGAACTTGGTAAGCCTTTAGCAGATGCTGCGGAAACAGACGAAATTACCCAAGACAAAAAAGATCACTTGGGAGTACATCCCCAAAAGCAAGAAGGTTATAGTTATGTAGGCTTGCACGTTCCTATGGGGCGTTTAAATGCTGAATCTATGTTTGAACTGGCTAGATTGGCAGAAGTATACGGTAATGGAGAAATTCGTTTGACAGTAGAGCAAAATGCAATTATTCCTCACATTGCTAACGAAAATATTGATACTTTTCTCAGCGAGCCTTTATTAGAAAAATTCCAAATTACTCCTAGCACTTTAACCCGTTCGGTAATTTCTTGTACTGGTGCAAAGTACTGTAATTTTGCCCTAATCGAAACTAAAGAAAGGGCTTTAAAACTAGCTAGAGAACTAGACGAAGAACTGGACATTCCTCAGCGCGTCAGACTTCATTGGACTGGATGTCCTAACTCTTGCGGACAACCCCAAGCTGGCGATATTGGTTTAATGGGAACTAAGGTGCGTAAAGATGGTAAAGCCGTTGAAGGTGCAAAAATCTTTTCTGGCGGTAAAGTTGGTAAGGGTGCTGAACTGGGCAAGATGATTGATAAAGGAGTTGCTACAGAAGATCTAAAATCTACTCTACGTAATTTACTGATCGAAAAGTTTGATGCCAAACTCAAAGACGGTGTAGTCATTGAATAATATATGTCTGTAGCCAATCATTGACATACTTTACAAATAATTTATTTTAGTGCGCTGACATCCTCACCCCCGTCTGCTTCGCGCTTTCGAGGGTGATTCCCTAAAACAGAATTTACTTGACGTATTGCCAGAAATCTAGCTGCGCGGGAGCGTAAGATTAGTTTCTGTAATGATTGAGCTTTAGCTGTATCTCTTTCTCTACAAGACTTGGAAGGTTAGGGGGATCGCCCTAACTGGCGATCGCCAGAAAAAAATCAAGTAGAAGCAGGGTGGAAGCATGAAGAATTAATGAAACAGCACAGGAGAGTTATATCTCCAATACACCAAGGAAGAAGATATTTAGACTGAAGATTTCTTTATAGGAACATTAATTTCAGGCTACGTATGAAAATATTCTCACGAGATACTCAAGTTTATTGATTAATTTGAGTATGAGAAAGCTAACTAACTTAATGTTAAAAAGCATTTAGCTCGACAAACTCGATCGACACGAGGAGGTTTTATGACGTATGCCACTACTTTATTTTCCAATTTACACAATAAATTAGAGACTAGCTTGCTGCTTCCTTTAAATAATGTTGTTTTGTTACCAGGAACAACCCTACCAGTTGTGGCGGGAAAACCGCGATCGCTTGCCGTTGTTGAGTCGGCTGCATTAGCCGAAAAAAAACAGTTGATCGTGGCTACAATTCGTCCTGAAGTTTTACAAAGATTGGCTGAATTGGAAGCAGAACCAAAGACTACAAATTCTTCACCTTGGGAAATTGAAAACCTAAAAGATATTTACTCCATAGCAACCCTGGCAGTCGTTCACAAAATTATTCCTCTACCAATGGGTTTAGTTCAACTAATTGTCGAGGGTTTAGAGCGGGTTGAGATTGTCAAACTAGTGCAGACCGATCCTACTTACACTGTTAAATTTAAAAAATTACCCGTCCTGACCGTACAAGATGCTTGGGCAAAAGGAATAGACGAGCAAACCATTGAAGCTCTAACCCAGGCAATTAAGTCCTTGTGGGCAGAGGGAGCAGCGATTAACCCTCGATTTCCTGAAGAATTACTGGCAATCTTACTCAATACTCCCGATCCTGCTAAGTTAGCCTATCAAAGTTCCTTATTACTTCAACAAGATGTTGTTACCAGTCAGGCAATTTTAGAAGAAGAAAATTTAGAACAACTACTACGGCGCATATTGGCAGCTTTGCAAAAGGAACTTGAGGTACAAAAACTACGGGGAGAAATATTAGGGGAAACCAAAAAAGAAATCGACCAACAGCAGAAAGAGTTCTTTTTGCGCGAGCAACTTAAAAAAATTCAGGAAGAGTTAGGCGAGAGCGATCCCAACCGCCAAGAAGCTCATGAATTGCGATCGCGTTTGGCAGCAGTCAAGCTTCCAGAAGTCGTAGCCAAACAAGCAAAACGAGAACTCGATCGCTTGGAAAGAGTTACCAGTGCTTCGGCAGAAGGTGGGGTAATTCGCACTTATCTAGACTGGCTTTTGGAAATGCCTTGGCATCAACAAGTTGAAGATAATCTCGATCTCAATAACGCCAGAATTATTCTGGATGAAGATCACTATGGTTTAGATAAAGCCAAAGAAAGAATTATCGAACACCTGGCTACTTTTAAACTCAAAAAACTGGCACAGCAACAGCAACCGTTGGATACTAATATTACTCAGTCCTATACTGTAGGTACGGTAATTTGCTTTGCAGGACCGCCTGGAGTCGGTAAAACCAGTCTCGGTCGATCGATCGCCCGTACCTTGGGCAGACCCTTCGAGCGGATTAGTTTGGGCGGTTTGCGGGATGAAGCCGAACTGCGGGGTCATCGTCGTACTTATATCGGTGCGATGCCTGGTCGGATCGTTCAAGCTTTACATCGAGCGGGCGTTAAAAACCCCGTAATTATGCTCGATGAATTGGACAAGGTGGGTATGGACTATCGTGGCGATCCTGCCTCGGTATTGCTGGAAATTCTCGACCCGCAACAAAACCATAGTTTCCGCGATCTCTATTTAGACTTAGATTTTGATTTATCTCAGGTACTATTTATCGGTACTGCTAACGATCTCTCTCATGTTCCCGCACCCTTGTTAGATCGTTTAGAAATCATCGAACTATCGGGTTATTCACCCCAGGAAAAAACCAACATTGCCCTCAAATATTTGCTACCGCGACAGATTGATAAGGCAGGACTACCAAATGATGCAGTGCAGCTGACCGAATCAGCGATCGAGCTAATTGTTGAATACTATACTCACGAGGCAGGAGTTAGGAAACTCGAACAGCAAATTGGCACTATTTGTCGTAAAATAGCGGTACGCCATGCTGGAGGAGAAACCGAACCTCAAACTATTCAACCCGAACAGTTAGCAGAAATGCTGGGGGCAAAACAATTTTTGAGAGAAGAAATACGACCCGATAGCAAACCTGGGGTAGCAACTGGGCTTGCCTGGACGCTTCAGGGAGGAGAAATCCTGTTTGTTGAAGCGGTGCTGTTGCCTCAAGGAAAAGACCTAACCCTGACAGGTCAACTGGGAGAAGTGATGCAAGAGTCGGCAGAGATTGCTCGTTCTTATGTCTGGTCGCAAGCAGAATCATTAGGCATAGATCTAAATGTCTTCAAAAACAATGGCTTGCACATTCATGTCCCCGCTGGCTCAATTCCCAAAGACGGTCCTTCTGCGGGAGTAACTATGGTTACGGCGATCGCTTCTTTATTGATGAATCGTTCGGTGCGTAACGATACTGCCATGACGGGAGAAATCAATCTCAGCGGAGAAGTTCTACCCATCGGTGGAGTACGAGAAAAGGTTTTAGCTGCCCATCGTATAGGGATTAAACGAGTTCTATTACCTCGTCACAACGAAAAAGACCTCGTTGATGTTCCCGCAGATATAAGAGAACAAATTGAGTTTATCTTTTGCGATCGCATCGAGCTAGTGTTGAATAATGCTTTGCAAGGAAAAACACTAAATGATTTTGCCCTACAGTCATAAAAGAGGTATGAGTTGAAGCTGAATTAGCACGGTAACACGAGTCTATTGTCACTAATAAGCCATAAAAACAAGATAGAAATGAGGTGAACTCAAAGAGAAATTTACCTGATTCTTGCAGTTTGCAGGCAAACAATCACTAGTCAATAACTATCCTCACAAGTTCCTCAAACTATTAGCCTACAAAAAAAATATCAACCTTATCGTTGCCATGAAAGGAATCAAAGAGGAGTAGATAACCAGAGATCCTGACCTCTGATTTATAATTCCTAAGTTTAATCAACAACCAACCATTAGTGAGGAAAAGAAAAATGTACGATAAAATTCTCGTTGCGATCGATCGCTCTGAAATTAGCAAACAAGTATTTTTAAAAGCTTTATCCGTAGCCAAAGCTGATGGTGCAACCTTAATCCTATTACATGTTTTATCAGTCGAAGAATCCACTAGTCCTTATCTTTCTGAATATATATCGGGAAAAAATCGCTGTATTCACGTACCATCTAAAATAATGCATCAAGCAAATGAAGCTTATCAGCAAGAATGGATGGAATTCGAGCGCAAAGGCTTAGAAATGCTGCGTTCCTATAGCAGACAAGCCATCTCCGCCAGAGTAAAAACCGAATTTACTCAGATAACTGGTCATCCAAGCTCGACAATTTGCGAATTTGCTCGTTCGTGTAGTGCGGATTTGATCGCTATCGGTAGACGCGGACGTTCGGGGTTACAGGAGATGCTGCTTGGTAGCGTTAGTAACTATGTGGTTCATCATGCGCCCTGCTCGATCTTGTTAGTCCAAAATCCGATCTTACAAGAATCAACTTCAGCAAATGAGGTTGGCAATGTGGTTTATATCTAGTCTGTAAATTTCAGGAATAAACGGGGTCTTGCACACTTTTGGTGAACCAAGAATCAGGCGATCGCTAAAACTATTTTCGATACTATTCATACAACAAATTAGGAATTACTAGAAGAAAAGTATTTCGCTTTCTTAAATCTGCCACTTTTCCCGAACGAAAGGGACGAAGCGATCGCGGAAAGAGTTTGCTTGCTCCCTATAATAAGTATCTTCTTGAGCGATGGAATGAAGGTTGCCATAATGGAACTAAACTGTGGCAAGAAATCCAAGAACAGGGTTATCAAGGTAGTTATGCTACAGTAGCTGCTTATATTCGTCGTCTGCGTGATGCTCAACAATTACAAAAGTGTGCATGACCCCGTTTATTCCTAAAATTTACAGGCTTCAATCTCTGCATCCATGTCGCTTAATATTTGGGCGATCGCTTTTTGTTCGGGTAAAGGAGGAAGAGGAACATCGAAAAAATTTTGATGTCAAATTGCGATGCACGAAAATCTAAAAATCTTGAATTTGGCGCTCGCCTGATAAGACCAATTAAACTTGACATTCAAGACAATCGCTTTAGGATAACTTGTCACCAGTAGGAATTAAATAACAGTAGGAATTAAATAACATTCTTGACTGTTAAGTAAGCTAGTATATAAAGTTGTTTTTTAGATAGTTTGCCATACAGCTAACCACAACAATCTATGAAAATTGTTTTCTTTGGGACTCCTCAATTTGCCGTTACCACTTTAAACAAACTAATCGAACATCCTGATATTGAAGTCGTAGCTGTGGTTACCCAACCAGACAAAATTAGAGGTAGAGGTAATAAAGTTTTACCATCAGCAGTTAAAAAAGTTGCTTTGGAACATCATTTACCTATTTGGCAACCGCCAAGAATTAAAAAAGATCGGGAAACTTTAGACAAGCTCAAAGCAACGGAAGCAGATGCTTTTGTCCTAGTAGCTTACGGGCAAATTTTATCTACAGAAATTCTCTCAATGCCTAAATTGGGTTGTATTAATGTGCATGGTTCGTTGTTGCCCGAATATCGCGGTGCTGCCCCAATTCAGTGGAGTATAGTTAATGGCGATCGCATTACGGGAATCACAACCATGCTGATGGATAAGGGTATGGATACGGGGGATATGTTGCTCAAGGCAGAAACAGAAATTAAGCTTTTAGATAATGCGATCGATCTGGCTATTACTCTTGCCAATCTGGGAGCGGATTTATTAATAGAAACTCTATTTAAACTAGAGAAACAAGAAATTAGCCCCATTCGCCAAATAGAAGAGCGAGCTACTTATGCTCGTTTGATTGATAAAGCTGATTTTGCCCTTAATTGGTCGCAGTCTGCCCTAGAAATACACAATCAAATTCGAGGTTTTTTCCCTAATTGCTTTGCCAAATTAGAAGATAAGAAGTTAAAAGTTCTTGCCACAGTACCAGTTACCAAAACTACAATCGCCGAGTTGCCAAAAGAATATAAAATTCTCCAAGATCGATATGCCGAACTATCCCAATTCCAGGGCGAACCAGGAGAAATAGTCAAAAATATCAAACAATTAGGTGCTTTAGTGCAAACAAGTTCGGGCTTTTTATTATTAGATCGAGTTCAACTTGCAGGAAAACGAGTTCAATCTGGTTGGGATTTTGTTAATGGAATGCGAATTGTCCCTGGAACAAAATTGCAAAATGGCTAATTGGATTTACTGCGCTTTTCACATGGGTAGACCACATAATTAAACTTTAAAAACTAAGAACTAAAAACTAAAAACTACGAACTAGTAAATTTTACCAGAGAGCTATTCAACTGAAAACGGCTGTAATATAATCATAATTTCTTTAATTTGCTCAAATAAAAAGCAGCCATCTTATCTTTGGCTGCTTAACTATTAAAACAATAATAGATAAATCTACTTAAATCCAACCGCTGCCTGCCAAACAAATGCCAAAGCCAGGAAAAACACGGGGATAATGGGCAGAACATCAACCAAAGGCTTAAACATGGAGTAAGCTTCTGGTAAGTCTGCGAGAATCATTGCAGCTTCCATATATTTGTATACCTTCCTACTATTTTCTTAAAATATAGTATGAATACTATCATAATTTGACTGCGAGATTTCCAGGAATTAATCTCTAATATTGACCAGAGATATTTTGAGAATTGTTAAGTACAACGATCACACTTTAATTAATTCTACGGAATTTTAAAATAAGCTCCCTGATTCAAGTTAGCTTTGAAAATCAACCAATTGCTTGAGGACGAATAGTATCGTTGATATCTGTATCAGCGTTTAATTCAACGAAGTTGTTGTCAACGTGACTCACAGCTTCTCTCAAAGCATTAGTGCGATCGGAAATAATGTTTTGAGGAGGAACTTTATCCATCACGCCCAATTTTCTCAAGCGTTTTTCTGCTTGCCCGCTCACACCTACTAAATATACTTGGCGATCTTTTTCGATTGCTTCATCTATGGCGTTTTCTAAAGCTAGAGAGGAAGTTACGCCTAAAATTGGTACTTCCGAAAGGTCTAGTACTAATGCTTTATAATCATTGATTAGATTGTGTTCGCGAGAGATTGCTTTCGCTACGCCAAAAATCATTGGTCCGCTTAAATAGAACAAGAGTACGCGACCATTGGCTTTTTCCAAGAGGGTTTTTTCTTCTGGATTTAACTTAATTTCTTCATCATCATAAGTAACCGCTTTAACTTTATCGGCACGATGATTCGAAAGGCGTTCGATAGTTAAAATGTTTGCCACAAATACACCCACACCAACAGCTACAATCAAGTCAACAAATACTGTTAAACCGATTACTCCATACATAATAATTGCCGCTTTGGGAGATATTTTGTGGGCGCGCTTGAGAAATCCCCAATCAACAATATTAATCCCTACTTTAAAAGCAATACCCGCCAAAACAGCAGTGGGAATCCCTGTTAAGTATTGGCTTAAACCTAAAACTACCACTAATAAAACTAAAGCACGAGTCAAACCAGATAGTGCAGAACGACCGCCAGCTTGGATATTTACTACTGTACCCATAGTTGCACCAGCACCAGGCAAACCGCCAAACAAACCAGATACTAAATTACCAATACCTTGAC
The DNA here is from genome assembly GCF_058530065.1 of Waterburya sp. Classification (NCBI taxonomy): domain Bacteria; kingdom Bacillati; phylum Cyanobacteriota; class Cyanophyceae; order Pleurocapsales; family Pleurocapsaceae; genus Waterburya; species Waterburya sp. Next base: position 9,955 of record NZ_JBZNBU010000173.1, read on the forward strand.
CGATTAATTCTTTGTTGGAGTTATGTTCGGTACGGGTTAAACTATCGGCTACCAAAGAAGTTAGTAAAGCATCAATGCAGCCCAACATTCCCAAAACCAAACCATCAACAATCATGGTTCTAATTTGGCTTGGAGTAAAAGTAGGTAACTGTAAACTAGGCAAACCCACAGAAATTTGACCAATAGTACGAATTTCTGCATTACCTAAAAGGAAGGTAGTAATCAGTGTCCCAACAATCAAAGCTAATAATTGAGGGGGAAAATTCTTTTTGATTTTTTTCGGGCAAAGAAACAAGATTGCCACGGTCAAAAGAGCTAGTAATGTTTCTAAGGGATTGATACTAGCCAACAGTTGAGGCAAATTCTGAATCGTTCCAATTACCCCACCTTTAGGACTATCTTGTCCGAGAAATGGTGCTGTTTGCAAGATAATTAAAATTACCCCAATGCCAGACATAAAACCTGAGATGACTGTGTAAGGCATTAAGGTAACGTATTTACCGAGTTTTAAAATCCCAAAAATAATTTGGAAAACACCTGCTAACATGACAACTGTAAATGCCATTGCCAAACCTTGTTCGGGGTTAGCAGCAGTCAAACTGGCAATAACTGCCGTCATTACCACCGTCATTGGACCTGTTGGTTCGGAAATTAGAGTGGGCGTACCGCCAAATAAAGCAGCAAAAAAGCCAATTAAAATAGCTCCCCACAGACCAGCAGAAGCTCCTGCACCAGAAGCCACCCCGAAAGTCAAAGCCATTGGAAGGGCGATAACTGCAGCAGTAACACCGCCGAAGATATCGCCTTTTACGTTTCTAAAATGTATTTTGTTGGTTATACCCATTGTGTTTTTATTATGGTGTTGGATTTTCTATAGACTCGAAACTATGGTTGTTTTTTAGTTAATAGTAAAAAACCTATATTATATTAAGAATAATACCAATATATGAATAAAAATCCAAGAGTATTAAGATTAATTGTTCAAAAATAAAACTTAAGAAAAATCAATAATTTAGTTATTAAAATTATCAACATAAATTGATTTAAGTAGTTCTTAGAGCAGGAATTGCCCGCTCTAATATTTAAAACTACATTGTTGAAATTGCACCTTTAGCCATATCTGCGATCGCGCGATCATTAGCCTTGGGTAAATGATAGTAAGTTCCCCCTGCTTGCTTGGCTAGTTCTTTGGCGAAACCTGTAGAAACAAAACGACTTTCCGTATCGATTACAAGTAACTTCATTCCTGTTGCTCTAACTTTACCTGCAATATCGAGTAATTCCTCTTTGATGTTGGGTTTTTCTGCTCCTTCTTCGGGTACTTCTCCCAGAGAACGAGATAAAGGTATATTTCCTCTACCATCGGTAATGGCTACAATTACCACCTGTCCGATATCCCCAGACATTTGAGCGTTAATACCCACATTTACTGCCTGAGTTAAGCCATGGGATAGGGGAGAGCCACCACCACAGGGGAGGGTTTCTAGTCTGCTTTTTGCCATCGTAATCGATCGCGTGGGAGGTAATAGTACATCGGCTCTTTCGCCTCTAAAGGGAATCAAGGCAATTTGGTCGCGATTTTCATAGGCTTCAGTCAACAGACGCATCACCGCACCTTTTGCCGACTGCATTCTATTTAACGCCATCGAACCAGAAGCATCGACTACAAAAACAATTAAAGAACCTGCTTTACGCGCCATGCGTTTGGAACGAAGATCGCTTTGTTCGACAATTACATTTTTGCCTGGGTTGCGCTCTCTTCTGGCTTTTTGATAGGGTGCAGCATTGCGCAAAGTAGCATCCACTGCAATTCTTTTGACTTTGCCCTTGGGAATCATCGGTTTGATATATCTACCGCGATCTTCCGAGAAAATTAGACTCCGCGCTCCAGATTTACCTTGACGCTGCATGGTTTGGGCGAAAGTTAAAACTTCAGGATCTAAGACTACCCCTTCAATATCAAAGACAAATTCATCAGGAATCGCAGGAGGCTCTTGTTCTTGTTCCTCTTGGTCTTCTTCATCTTCTGGTTCGTCTTCGTCCTTATCTGGTTCTTGTTCGTCGTCGGGCTGTTGTTCTTGCTGTGGCGGTGGTGGGGGTGGTTGAGGTGCGTCTTCGGGGGGAGTTTCGATAGTAGTAGCGCGAGGAATAATGACTAACTCAACCGCTTTGCGCAAATCATCGGCGGTTACTTTATCTCTACCATCCAAAGCAGCACAAGCTTTAGCAACTCTAACCGCAAATAATTCTGCACGATGTCCTTCTACCGTACCTCTGACTGCTTCTTGGACGAGATAGAGAATTTGGTCGTGACTGATTTTAACTTCCTTAAGCCATTCCCGTGCCAAAATAATATCGGTTTTCAGGCTATCAATATCGGTTTCGTAGTTCTCGATAAAATCTTGAGGGGAGTTAGTAAAGTCGATTACTTGATTGACTGCTTCAACTCTTTGTTCGAGGGATAGTACTCCATCAGCAGAAAGAGCGATCGCAATGCGATCTAAAAGATGCTCTCGCAAAACTCCTTCTTCGGGGTTATAGGTAGCAATTAAGATTGGTTTGCAAGGATGTTGGAAACTAATTCCTTCCCGTTCGATGACATTTCTACCGTCGGTTAGAACAGTTAACAATTGATTGGCAATTTGGTCGTCTAAAAGATTAATTTCATCTATGTATAAGACTCCTCGATGAGCTTGAGCCAGCAATCCTGGTTGAAATACGGGTTCTCCCCGCTTAACCGACTCTTCTACATCTACCGAACCTAATAATCGGTCCTCAGTAACTCCTAATGGTATCTGAACGAATGGTGCTGGAATAATTTGGGTGGGTATTTCTTCTCTGGGAGTATTGCCATATTTAGCAATAGTATCGTCATCCCATTCTTGTGGTTTGTCAGGATCGCAGTTATAGATAGAATCCTGAATAATTTCGATTGGAGGTAAAAGATTGTAAATCGCTCTCGCCATAACCGATTTAGCAGTTCCGCGACGACCAGCGATCGCCACTCCTCCTAGTTCGGGATCGATAGCAGACAGTAATAATGCTAACTTGATTGCCTCTTGTCCGACAACGGCAGTTAGGGGAAAGTTGATGTTTTTGGGTGCAGTAGATACGGCAGGCATGGCGATCGCTTTACAGATTCCTTTTGGATAATTTTCGCCTAGACGTTTCTGTCTAAGCAGAAAATTCTCTTACAAGTTCATAGAATACCATTATTGAAGAGCAAAGATAGACTGACTTCTAGCTCACAAAAGTTGAATGTTTCTTACTTTACGGATAGTTTGAGGTAAAACTCCTACTAGTAGAGCAAAAGCTTCATCGGGGAGACTGGCTACAGTTTCTAAATCGAACCAGTGTTCAAATTGATTTAAGATTACCTGAGCTCTTTCTGTCGCCTCTGGATTGTCAATAATTTGTTTGGTCAATCTGACCCATTGTCGGCGCATTTTATATGCTTGTCTGCGCTCTTGAGAGTTTTGAGGAGAAACTAAAGATATAGTACCAACGGGAATAATATCAATTGTATCCAGATCGAAGTTACCCCCAACTATAGCTCCAGGACCAATAAATTCTGCATGATATTTTTTATATAAAATCAAACCATTTTTACGACGAGGATTGACGATCGATAATTCTCGTTTTTTTAATCCCGATAGAAGCCGATCTATTTGGATTTTGTCGTCTTGATTTTTCTCTTTCACCCTTTAGATACCATCGCTCAAGCCTAAAACTCTAGCAAATAATTTTAAACTTAGCATCATAATCATCAAAGTCACACTAAGATTCGTAGAGTTTGTCAAAAAAACATAAAAATGACAATTTTGTTGATTTGTTAACCAGTTTTATTCCCGAACTTTTAACTGCTAATTTTATTATTATTGTCGATCGCTTATTATTGATTAGATGACTGATATTTCTCAGCTGATAGCTCAAGAGTTTTCCTTACCATTACGTAATATCAATAATGCTCTCAATCTTTGGCAAGATGGGGGAACAGTACCTTTTATCGCTCGTTATCGTAAAGAGCAAACAGGCTCTCTAGATGAAGTACAGTTGCGGGATATCTTCGATCGCTTTACTTATTTAGAAGAGCTAGCCAAGCGCAAAGAAAAGATCTTGAGTGAAATTGAAGCTCAAGGTAAGTTAACGGCAGAATTAAGCGCGAAAATTGTTAATTGTCTTAATAAAACCGAATTAGAAGATTTATATCTACCTTATAAACCCAAAAGACGCACCAGAGCGACTATTGCTAGGGAAAAGGGGTTAGAATCTTTGGCAATGTGGATCGAGTCTAATAATCAACCTCAAGTGTCTCAGATTGATTTAATTCCAGAAGCAAGTAAGTATCTCGATAGAGAAGCAGGAGTCGAAACAGTAGAAGATGCTTTGGCTGGTGCAGCAGACATCTTAGCGGAGCAAGTGGGAGATAATGCCGAGATTAGAGCCTATTTACGGGAATATTTCTTTAAAAAAGGTGTATTTGTCTCTCAAGTGAAAAAAGAACATCCCGAAGGAAGCACTAAATACGAAATGTATCGGGATTATAGTTATGGGGTGAATAAAATTCCCCCTCACAATCTTTTGGCTTTATATCGTGGGGAAAGTGAAGGAATTCTGACGCTAGATATTGCTTTTGAAGAGTCGGAAGTAATGGTTTATTTAGAAGCCAAAGTGATTAATACCAAAGCCAATGCTCTGCAAAACTTTTATCGAGAAATGCTGCAAGATGGCTTTAACCGCTTGTTGAAACCATCTTTAATTAGGGAAGTGAGGAGCGATCGCAAAAACTATGCCGATCTCGAATCCATACAAACTTTTGAAGCCAATTTACGCAACCTTTTGTTAGCCTCTCCTGCGGGAAGAAAACCAACTCTGGCGATCGATCCTGGTTTTCGTACTGGTTGTAAAGCGGTGGTACTTTCAGATACGGGAAAATATTTAAAATATCAAGCAATTTTTCCCCATTCGGGAGCAGACAAACGAACCCAAGCCGCAGCAATAGTTAAAGATTTGATTGGTAAATATAAAATTGAATTAATTGCGATCGGTAATGGTACGGCTTCGCGGGAAACCGATCGCTTTATTGCCGAGCTTTTACCAGAGATAGAACAAAAACCAATTAAAGTCATTGTTAATGAATCGGGAGCATCTATTTATTCTGCCAGCGATGTGGCTAGAGAAGAATTTCCCGATTTAGATATTACGGTGCGGGGCGCAATTAGCATTGGTAGAAG
>NZ_JBZNBU010000174.1:0-7726 GCF_058530065.1 Waterburya sp.
ATATTGTTGGGATTTTGTTTCTCGCAAAGCCGTTTACCCCGAGCCAAACGGGGCAAGCCCAGCTTCGTGTTCTGGGCAGAGACGCAAAGGTACAAAAGAAGAATTTTTTATTTAGTGCATTGTTATAGAGAATTGGTATAACCTTTCCAAAACCAAATTTCTCCTTCTTTCTCTTTAACTGTAAATAGAGTAAGTTCGAGATTATCTTTTGATGTCGGTAAAGAATAACAGATCCAACCACTGTTTTCATCTTTCAACAAAACAAACGGCTTATTAAACAAAGTAAAACTATAGGGGCGATGGCGGGGAATATTACCTAAGAAATCGATAAAATACCAGCCATTATTTTCAGAAATCTGCTGTTTTAATCGTTCTCTTTCTAAGTACTTGTTTTCAATATAATGATTGTAATTATTGCTCATGGAATTCTATTAACTAAAAAACTAAATCTTTGTCACCGATCTGAGGAATTTCTATATTCCTAATGTGGTTTACTATCGAGCAAATAATTAATATTAATGCAACGATCGATATTCCTTGGACTAAAAAAGTCGTGCAATCGCTATCTAATGGTTCTCTCATGATTCAAAAACTTTTAGTGTGGCGGTATCTTTTAAACGAAAGTAAAAACGGAATCATCGATCGCCAGATCGGGGGAGGTATTTTCGACTATGGCAATTAATTCCGTACCAAAATCTAAGCCAGAATCGTAGATAAGTTTGGCATCTAAACCGCCTGGATTATTGGGTAGAAAGTCGAGGGTATATTGTTCGGCAAAGCCAAATAAAACAATTTTGTCTTCGGTAGAATTGAGATCGCTAATGCGGGCAAAATCAGCATCTCCTGAAGAAAAACTAATTTCCAAACTATCCCCCGAACTGAGGGACAAGTCTGCGATCGCATCGTTATCCAACTGACTACCAGCAGGAGTAAAGGTTATATTTGCCACGATTTTTGTTTGTTTTAAATACTTCTCTTAGGATTAATTTTTCTCTAAGTAGCTAATTCAAAACAGGGGATAAATTCGGGTCTTTGATTAAAAAGTGTAAATTAATTTAACCTTGAGAACTGGAGATCGGCTTCGATTTTTTCACTTTATTACACCAACCACGATAGCAATCGTAGATCTCCCCATAGGAAATATTGGGATCGTGCATGGCTTGAAAAAGGGGCGGTAGAAACTTTTGAGGAAATAGCTCATGTAAAAACTGCGCCATTCTCATTCGTAAGATAAATTCTACAAACAAAGACTTTTGAGAAGGAAGACTATAATCGCTCAGTTCCACTACTGCGCGAGTATCGGGCAAACGTCGGGCGGTAAACTGGGTTAAAACCTGACTGAGATCGTCATTATATTCGTCTAAAAGTCCGTTTAAAATCGAGACATCTTCCAAAGCAGAATTACATCCTTGTCCCAAAGCTGGAGACACTGCATGAGCCGCATCGCCGAGCAGTAGAGCATCGTCTTCATAGTGATAGCAGTTACAACGAATGGTCAAATTGCTACCAATTGGTCGGTTCAAAAACGCCTCTGCATCTTCAGGAGTCATTAACTTAGCAACTGTGGGAAAATTTTGCTCAAAGAAATCTGTTACTCCCCTCACGTTACCGAGTTGGCTTATTTGTCGATCGTTCCTGGGAAAATGAATCACCCCATTCAAGCTACCATCTGAATGGGGAACTAAAATAATCACAATCCCATTATCTGTTCTCCAAGTATGAATTTTATCGGTGTCTAACCCATGCTTGATATTCTTTACGGGAAGGAATAAAGTTTTATAATCATCGCTGACGTATCTTTGCTGGCATTCAAACAGCTTGGTATCTAGAAAAGCTTTTCGCACCACAGATCGCGCACCATCCGCACCAATAATTAGATCGTAATCTACTGTTAAATCCCCTGTTGGCATAGTAAAATAAGCTTGCTTGGCAGCTAAGTCTACTCGCAGACATGGATGCTGAAAATGAATCTTGAGGTTATTTGTATCTAAACTATTTAACAAGACTTTAATTAAACTCAAGCGATCGATAGTCGTTAAAGATTTATCTCTGGGGATAACTCTTTGTCTGCCACTATAACTATGGGATACAGACGCAATAATTTCGTGACCATTTCCCTTTACTGCTTCAATTAAACCCGAAATTTGCCCTAAAGCTTTCATTCCGCGATCGCTCAAAGCGAGGGGATACGTCCTAGATTTGGAATCGCTAAGTAGTCGCGGATCGCCATGACGTTCGTAAATATCAATCTGGTAATCTTTTCTTTTTAATAAATAATGCGCTAACAGCAAACCGCTAGCACCCGCACCGATAATTGCAACTTTTTTAGCCATATTTAAAAATTATTTAAAACTAATCTTCTCAAACCTAGTTATTTTCTTCGATTGCCTTGCCACGACTATCCATTACGGTAATTAAGCTTTCGTCAGCTAATTCCTGTTTCCCTTACCATAACCAAATGATTCCTTGTTTTTTTATGACGGGAAAAGATTTTAAACAAAAGTCCGCAGTTTGGGACAATAAATGGCAAATCAATTTGTTATCGCGATCGCACCATCAAACAAATCTGCGATCGTAAATACTGAATATATGCGGGCTATCTAAAGAAATATCTTGGCTATAACCAACAAAATACCATCGCGACATAATAGGCTTACTTTGTTCTTCCCGTCGTTTAGACATTAGCTTTTTTTGATCATTGAGAAATAGATCGATAATATATTTTTTGTTGCAAAAAAAACAGGGGAAAACTTCAGGTTTTCAGTAGTCATACAAAGATAGTAATAATCAAGTATTCGTAACAATTCAATCTAAAAATAGATAATTTTAAATCCACAAGAGTATGCTGTAAGTAGATTAGAGCTGCCTTGCGATTGCAATTATTTTCAAAAAAACGCTTTCCAAAAAATTATTTATATACCGATAAATACATATAAACGAAAGTCATAAACTAAAGTTTATTTATTGATAAATAAAATCTTACTTTTTGTGCAAAAAAACAATGCATTTTATTCTGAAAAGCTGCCTATAAAACAAATAATAATTAGAAATAGGAAGCTAAAATTATGAAAAATGAAAATTCAGCAACAGAACGAAAATCTCTAGGCTATTCTGAATTTAGAGAAGAAATTATTCGTCCTTGGCTAAAAGAAATTTGGTATTTAAGAATACCTGCTTTGGTAGCAGTATTATCATTTATAATCTTTGCCTTAGTCGATCAAACTATTGAAGTTTATCGTATTTTTTATCAACAGCAGTTATGGCAGCATATATCGTATTCTGTGTTGTTATTTGCTCTGGCATTTTCTATTTGCTACTCAGGTCGAACAATATCATTTACTAGAATAGAAAAAGAAAATGAAGATGATTTTTTTGCAAGAATTAAAGGTAAAGATTTTAAACTCAAAGAAATTACAACTCGAATCTTAAACTTGTTAAAAAAGGAAATCCAGAAAAAACAGTCAAAAGTTACAGCATTAATCTGGCTACCACGTTTTTTTGGTTTATTTCCACTGTTTGGCTATTTGGTCGGAATAATTAGAGCTGTAGGTTTTAATATTGAAATGTGCTTACCTATTACCTTGATGGGCGTGTATTGGATTTTTATTGTTTTCCAAAAATGGGTAGAGCATAGAAAGGTGAAAAAGAATGAAGAAAAAAAATATTTGTATTTGGGGAGAAATTCGAGCAATATACAATTTCTATATTCCTCAGCACTTTTTTCTTCATTACCATTTCTATGGTTGTCAATAATAATGTTGTGAGAGGAATTTTATTTTGTATATTGATGTCTATATCTTTTATACTTTTGAAGCAAACATTTAACAAAAGAAGTCTCGATTTTTCAGACATACTATTTTTGTTTTACATTGGATTTTTAACAGCGATCGCAATTTCTACAGAGCCAACAGGATCTTTGTCCAAATCATTTTTATCTCCAATTAATATTGTTGCTATATTTCTTAACTCATTTGTGTTCTTTGTTAGCTATATCTACAAGTGGGGATATAAACTTAAAATTCCGATACTTGTAATTTTAGTGTTGCTAGCCTTTGTTTCTAGTTTATTTAATTGGAATGATAATCACGACTTTAGAAAACTTTCAAACGATAGTCAAAATCAAAAAATAGAAAAAACGTCTAATAAAAAAGAATTCTTAGATTTAGAAAGTGCTTTTGAAAACTGGTGGGAGACACGGGAACAGGAAAGAGAAGAATTCAAGCAAAAAGGCAAGCCATATCCTATATATATAGTTTCGGCACAGGGAGGTGGAATTTTTGCAGCTTACCATGCTGCCCTAACATTATCCCGATTACAAGATGAATCTCCCACTTTTGCCAATCATGTTTTTGCTATTAGTGGTGTCTCTGGAGGTAGCTTTGGTGCAACAGCATTTTCTAGCCTGGTTAAGAGCGGTATAAAGCCAGGAAAGCTAGAGGACAAGGCACATGACTTATTAGATCGTGACTTTTTATCTCCATTACTCGGAGCAGGATTATTTCCCGATTTCGTTCAACGATTTATTCCCTTTCCAATCAACTTTTTTGACCGAGCCAGAGCCTTAGAATATTCGTTCGAGCAAGCCTGGAAAGAAGAAATTCAAAAAGATTCTAATCCCCTCAAAGATTCATTTTACAAACATTGGAATCCTAAAGGAAAAGCTCCCGCTCTGGTTTTAAATACAACGGTTGTAGAAACTGGAGATCGCTTGGTGCTGAGTCCATTTAAAATAAAGTCGCCAACCTTTAATGACATTAGAAGTGTTGCCTGCAAAGAAGATATTGACTTCCCACTTAGTACGGCTGCTGTTCTGAGTGCCAGGTTTCCTGTAGTGACTCCAGTAGGGGGGTTTGAAAAATGTAATGGTTATCCAGAGCCAATCAAATCTCGTTTGGCAGACGGAGGTTACTTTGAAAACTCTGGTTTCTCAACTGCTTGGGAAATAGGTCAAAAAATAGAAGAATTTTTAGGTAAAGAACAAAATAAAGCAGGTGATGGCGAACTCAACCAAGATAATAAGCCTGCTCCAGAATATAAGATTATTTATCTAGCCATTACTGACGATAATCACATAGAACCAGATCGTGCAACTGGATTAAATGAATTGTGGTCTCCCATTAGTGCTTTGTGGCAAACAAGAGATGCCCGAAGTCGCAATGTTATTCAACAGGCTGAAGAGCAAATAGACGGCGATCTGAATCAAAATAACGATATAGCCGAGCATCGCTTTAGACAGCTTTATTTAACTCACATAAATGGTACAACACCAGCAACTACTTCATATCCCTTAAAAGATCGGCTAAAAAAAGATTGGCTAATAACTGTTGCCAAAATAACTGCCCAAAAAGAATAAGAAACTGTAGAATCAAACTCTGATAAGGATGCTTATCGTATTCGTCTGCTCGATCCAAAAGGAAAGCAGGAATGGTGGAACGATTTAGAAATTTCCAAATTTAACAAAGATAAAAAGGAGATTGCACAACGAAAAGATGACTTGGAAAAAGAGTTAGAAAACTTCATTGAAAATATTCGTAGATTACCAATCGATCGAGATGAACTAAAAAAAGCCGAGGAAGAGATTGCGTCCAATTTACTAGATTCGCCTGAATTACCTTTAGGGTGGTATTTATCTGAAACTTCACAGAAGGCAATTAAGGCAAGAATAGGAACGCCTAACGCTTGTTTGTCCGATCCCAATTTATTCTCAGCAGATAATAATCCAAACAATAATAGCTGTGTGATGAAGTTTATCGTAGAAGAACTAAGCTAAATAATGTTAGTTATGGTTAAGGCTATTTTTGGGGATTCTGCGCCACTACTTATTATGCAAAGAAATGGGAGTTTTAAACATAGAGAACATAAGGGTTTTAGCTCCCACCCGAACTCAGATTATATATCATTAAGTCCCAAAATCGAGACTGTTAAAGTCCATACTGTTCTCTAAATTTTTTAGCAATAATGCGATCGCAAAAAGAAAAGAAATACCACTGGAGATAAAAGAAAGACTGAAAGATAAAAGTAGCAATACAAGTTATACATTAATAAAGTAACAGTCTATCTAAGGCGATCGCAATTTGAGGAAAAGCCAAAGAAGAAACCGCACCTGTTGTATATTCATCAACCTGAGTATAATCATCATTTTGTATCTGGGTATGAACGATAAGTTTTTTGTTAATCAAATCAATTACCCAATATTCAGGGATACCATTGCGGGCATAGGTTAATTTTTTCTGGTTAAGATCGGTTTTCAAAGTTCTGTTAGAGATTTCGATTAGCCAATATATATCTTGAGGATAGGGGTGATGAGTGCGATAAATAGATTCTGGTAGTCGAACTACAGCCACATCTGGTTCTGGTTCGCTATTATCGAGGGTAATCGGATGAGATTCTTGAATTTCGGCAAGATTATTTAAAATGCTTCTTAAATATTTAACTATGCTGCTATTGGTATAACGATGTTCTACTCCTTCTGGACTCACTTCGATTATCTTTCCTTCTAAAAATTCCACTGGTTTTCCTTCAAGTAATCCCAAGTCAACCAACTCATGCCATTCTTCAATCGACCATTTATAAGTAGTTAAAGTCATAAATCTCTATCCTCATCCTTCTTTCATTTTATTGGCGATCGCCTACAGAACAGCTTTAAAACAATCGCTATTCATAAATTTTTCCGCAATACAAAAATGTGGCGAATTGTTTCCATTTGTTTGTTTCAAGGTCAATTTCTTGACGAACGCCAAAATCAGAATCATTAGCCCATGCTACTGCTGCTTCTAAAAAACTACTAATAGTATTATTTGCCCAATCACCATTAAATCCAAATTCATCTATAGATTTTCCTTCGTGTATTTCTCTATCAGCAATTAGTGCTTTAACAAAAACTAAAAAAGACTTTTGATCTCGAACATTTTCTAATAAGTCTTCAATAACAATTTTAGACATCTATCATATTTTAATAAAGTAACAGTCTGTCTAAGGTGATCGCAATTTGAGGAAAAGCTAGCGAATAAACCATACCCGTTGTATGTTCATCAACCTGAGTGTAATCATCATTTTGTATTTGGCTGTGGATGATGAGTTTTTTATTAACCAGATCGATTACCCAATATTCAGGAATACCATTGCGAGCATAGGTTAATCTCTTGTGGTTTAAATCGGTTTTGAGAGTACGGTTAGAGATTTCGATTAGCCAATATATATCTTGGGGATAGGGGTGATGACTACGGTAGATAGTTTCAGGCAACCGAACTACAGCTACATCTGGTTCTGGTTCGCTATTATCAAGGGTAATTGGATGAGATTCCCTAACATCAGCCAAGTTGTTTAGCAAGCTTCTTAAATACTTGACCAAACTATCGTTAGTGTAACTATGCTCGATTCCTTCTGGGCTCACTTCAATAATTTCTCCTTCCAAAAATTCCACTGGCTTTCCTTCAAGTAATCCAAAGTTAACCAATTCGTGCCATTCTTCAATCGACCATTTGTATGTAGTTAAAGTCATAATCTCTATTTCACATCAACCGTCTGTTAGATTATTGTATCTACCACTTATTCTCTATTTTGATCTATTCTTCCTCCCAAAAATAATTTAAGAAGTGGGCGGAACTCCCCAACCTCGCGAAGCAGGTTGTGGGATGGATAGCCCCGCCGATAGGCGTTATTGAAACAGTTAATAAGAAATTGATGAAATCTTGATACATTAGTAGTTCTAGCTGTTGTATAATAA
>NZ_JBZNBU010000175.1:0-20831 GCF_058530065.1 Waterburya sp.
GAAAAGGTTATGAATGTTCCATTACTTTTGGTACGTATATCATCCCAAGTAAGAGCGATCGCGTCTTCTGGACGACAAAAGGTTAAAGCTACGAACTTAACGTATGGATAGTAATACGAATGAGGAACTCTGGCGTATTTACTCACATATTCATCTGACTTAAAAGCTTCGAGTATTATTTTTATTTCGTCTGATTCATAGCATTCAATCTTATTTTTAGGTAGCTTGGGAAGTTTTAAACCCACATAAGGATTATCGCGAATAAGTTTATTTCTGATTGCGTGATTACAAGCTGCCTTTAGATTGGCGAATACTCGTCCCAATGTACCAACAGAATAAATTTCCAGTAATTCAGATACTAATAAATCAGTATTATCGATCGGTAATGACTTTTCAGAAACTTTTGCCAGACAATTATCCGTTTGTTTCCAGGTAGACATCTGTGTTGTCTTTCCTGTTATCAACTTGTTAGTCTTTTTGTATCGATCCCAGACATCATTTATTTTGATGGTTTTGGGTTTGGGTTTAGGCTTGGGTTTAACCTCGACCGCTTTTTTTGATATGACATTAATAGTTTTGGCTAACTCTGGCTTATATTTAATATATTCAAAGTCAAAACAATCATTATCAATATCGGAGTTAATCTGGCGTGCGCGTTTAAGAGCGATTAAATAACTTTCATCTGTTACATTCGAGATTTTAATTTCGTGTCGATGCTTTTTCGGGTACGTAAACCTTAATCTATAACCACCGCCATGTTGTTCGATCGTGACTCGTCCTATTTTGGTCTTCTTCTGATATATATACACTTGTAATATATATTTCTGACCTAAACCAGACCCATTTCTGACCCATTTTTGGAAAAATTACCGTTTTGTATTGCCTTGAAGTATATTTTGAGTTACATCTTAGAATGTATACGTACTAATGCTTTCGCTAATTATTCGGGCGCGAGATAAATTAGGTACTTCAATACTCAAAATGTGGCGAGAAATCGTGAGAGTTCGAGTCTCTCTTCGCCCATCCCTTCAGGTTTAGCACCGACTCTTACTTTCACGATTTTAAGGCGGTGCTTTACTCAAAACTTACTCACTTCTGAATATAAAAGCAAAAAAAGAGAGGTTTTTAGATGTATCATGAAAAGACTGTAATATCCTTTACTTGCTTTTGGGTGTCAACTATTGTTTGAGATGGTTAGAAAACTGAGAAAAAAAGAGTAAGGTCTTAATCACCTTTAGTACTTAAAATTTAAACAACAATAGTATTCAAGAAAAAAACTCTAATGAGTTACTAATGATTGAAAAACTAATTTTGAACTGGCGTATGACCACGATTCGTAAATCAAAGGGTCATATCGACCTTTAACCCTTATCCTGAGTGTTTTTGAGTTTTGTATTTTTTGCAACTACATCTCAAAAGACTAAGAACTAGGAATCAGAGAGAATCCAAAATCAAGAGTTGGAGGTTTTCGATTTAGATCGAGACTGTAGCTACCAAAACGATTGATATGCTTGGTAATATAAGGGCTTAACACACCAATAATTTCCTCTTCAATTGTATTCCCTGCTTGAATATACTCCTGCAAGATTCGACTAATCTCAAATACATTGTAGAAAATCAGGCAATTAGAAACTAAATGATTGTATTTGATAATCTTACGCTGTTCTTCTCGACTATTCTGCTGAATCATTCCACGGCCAAAACCAACCCATTTGGTAAAACCATTGAAGTATAAACTGAGTTAATCTTTAAGAACTCTCGGAATACACCATTATTTCTTTCGGTAAAATTGCTCCGAAAGTGGTCATACGCCAATAAGGAATGATAATCAGATAATCATAAATAGTTAGGCTTACTGAAGCATACGCCCAATATGAACCAAGAATTTACTATTCGCTTAGCAAATAATAACGATCTGCCAACAATGGAGAACATTCGGCAAAAAGCGTTTAGACCTGTATTCGCCTCTTTCCGAAATATACTAGGAGATAAAATTTATTCACTAGCACAAGAACCAGAAGACAATCAGCAAGATAAATTGCTTAGTTCAATGCTTGCTCCTGATTCTGTATGGCAGTTATTTGTTCTTGAATTATCACAAGAAGTCATTGGATTTGTATCGGTACAACTTGATAACGAAACAAAAGTAGGCGAGATCGGATTAAATGCAGTACATCCAGACTACTCTGGAAAGGGATTCGGTACTGAAATGTATAAATATGCAATAAAGATTATGAAAGAATCTGGAATGCAGGTTGCCACAGTCGCAACAGGAGGAGATCAAAGTCATCTTCCTGCTAGAAGGGCATATGAAAAATCAGGTTTTGATGTGCAAATATCGAGTGTTTGGATGTGCCAAAAATTATGACGTAATGCTCAGAAATTCTAGCTTGAATTCTCACGCCGCAGAGCTAAAAGTTTTTTACCAAAGTCTTGAAAAACTAAAAAATAGTTTAACTATCGATCGCTTCGCCTTCTCAGATGTTACATCCAAAACCTTCACTAACATTGGGATAGAGGGCGATATGACCCCATAATTTGTGAATCGTTGCCATATGCCTAATAAGTTATTATGCCTACTTACTTAAAATATTAGCGAATAAATAATTATTATTTCTATTTCTCTCGAACAAAAATATTATAAATAACCAATTAAAATTACTGTGTTGTTCGACTGACGAAGATGAAATCCGACGAATATTTTTGGCATCAATCGATCGCTAATCTAGAGAGAAGTAGAAATTATCTGCAAAAAAATGTTGAATCAGAACCTAGTTATGTAAATCTAATTAATCAACTGGATTCGAGGATTAAAAATATCCAAAAAAGTTGTAAACCTATTATTAAAATAGTCAGTTTTCCCAATCAAATGGGTTTAGAATTACAAGCGATCGGCGAATCTGATGGAATATTGCGATCGCTTTACGATTTTGAAGTTTTTTCCCAGGTAAATATTACCCAAATAGTAGCTCGCTGTAGCATTATCTTCCTAATTTATTCTTCCCATAAGCAGATATCTAACCATCAACGTAAATTAATTAATGCTGCTAAAAAAAACAATATTACTTTATTTATTTTAGTTTCTCATAATAAGTCCAGTGATTTAATCAGTAATTCAATTGAGTGGTTTGAAGCGCAGAAATATTCAGAAATAGATCGAGAAAGTATTTTATTTAATAATTTTTGGGATTTTAATTGCCGAGAGCAAATTACTGCTTATAAACAGTTTTTACTAGAGCGATCGCCAACAATTAAACAACGATTACTTCGACAGTGTAATGATGAAACTCTTGCTGAAATAAGAGATTTTTTTGCTCAAACTAAGAAAGGTAATCAGCAAAAAATCAATAGAATCAAGCAAACATCTTTACAAGGTCGAGGAATACACCACTATCGGCAGCAGATTGTTAATAAAACTTTCAATCAAATCCATAAGCAACAACAGCAAAAAATTCTTTTTCTCAAACAAAAAATAAATCAATCTCGTAGTAACTATTTCAACATTTTTCTCCCCGATAGCTGGCTATTTCAACTACAGCAAACTATCGAGCAATCTGAAATAAAAGTAGTCAAGGAAGAAGGAAAAACCTATCTTTACTGTGCGATCGAGAAAGATAATTCTCTAGAATATTTTCATAGTTATATTTTAGGATTATACCAACAGCAGGTAATTAATACCTTAAAATCTCAATGGCATAATCTTAATTATTATTATGCTGATGGCGGATTTAATAGTTTTATTCAACAAGCTAAAAATCAGTTGACCGCAATTAATTTGTTAGAATTATCAGATCTTCAATTGATAACCATAGATTTCGAGCGGGAAATATCTCCTCAACTGGAATTGAGCGATTTTATCGACTCTTATTGCTTAAAAATTAATAGTAGAATAGTTTTTGATTATAATTATCTACAAAGTAGTTGGTTAAAAATGTCGATCTCGGCAGGGATTGGAACTGCCATCTATTTAGTAACCAAACTATATTTTGGTACTGGCAAATATATTGGTTTTTTTATTCTAATTTTTCAAATTATCAATATTATAACGGGACAGAATATTAAAACTCTTAAACTAAAACAGCACAAAAAAGAACTACATAGAACTCTTTATAATAAATATCAAAATCTCGTTCGCCTGATAGTCGAGCAACTCATTAATACTTTAATAACCAGTATAGATAGGCAAAATCAGAAATATCAACAAGAATTCGATCGCCTAGCCCAATTAGCTCAAATCAAACTAGATGCGATCGAAGAAGAAATAGAAGAACTTAAATCGAGAAAAAATCGCTTAGAAAGCGATTGTAAAAAACTGATATCTTGGTTTAATTAATTGTCAATTATTCCATTTATAACCTAACCAACAACAGTAGTTTGTGGCTCTCTTTCTCTTTGTTCTTCCTGTAGTTTCTTTAAGGTACGCTTACAATTAATAATGCCAAAAATTAGCCAAAAAACTAATAACCCTGCGGTTAATAACAATATAGATACCGAACCAAAGCGATCGATTAAAGTAGGTGCAGCAGCCGTAAATAAACCGCCACCGACAATTGGTTCAAAGAATAATTGTTTGTAAGCAAAACTTTCAAATGCTCCCGTGCGGTTGTCAGCATCGACCATGCGAATCAACAAGATACCTGTAGCAGTTACCCCCATAGACTGTCCCATGTCTCCAATACCCCTTTCAAACCAATATACGGGAAGAATTCGAGGAGCTAGATACATAAACGCCAAGACGTTCCAAACAATACCGACAATAGACAGAGTTAAAAATACACCGATATTTGCACCTAATACTGCCAAATTGATCGAAGCTAAAGCAGTTACTACTAAAAGGTCTAAGGCTACCCCAGCAATTCGTTCTTGCAGTCTTCTAATAATTAAGACATCTAAGTCCAAGCGTTTCATGATTACTTGAATGATGATGCCTCCAATCAAAGCCATAGGAAATAGAGGGATTGCACCGATCAATTCCAGATCGTTGCGTCCCCAAGTAGCCGATTCAATTAAAGTAAGAATTTGAAGAATAATCCAACCAATTGCGATCGCCATTCCTGTAAAACCGAAGTTCAGAGAAAGGGGATCGATCAGGAAGTTTCTCATTAGTTCCGTTCTTCTGGCAACAACCCTACCAGACTCAGTAGGTGCTGTTTCTTGGAATTGTGCGTCGCCCTCTGTGACCGATACGGGTTCGGATTGAATATAACCTTTGCTACGTCCCCAATGAGCTAATACCGTACCAAAAATAATTCCCGAAATAATCCCTACAGTAGCCAAACCTAAAGCTAGGTCGCCTCCTTCAGTAAAGCCCAATTCTGTTAGAGTGTCAGCCATCCCCCCAGCTGTACCGTGTCCCCCTTCAAAGCCGATTTCAATTAACGCCCCTGCAATGGGATTGATCCCAAATAAAGGAGTCAAAACCAACAATGTAACTAGAATGCCCAATACGTACTGTCCCCACGCCAAGGTTTGACCAAAAGCTACTTGAGGGGCAGTTTTGCGCCAAATATCTTTAGGATTGGGAATGTGTTCTCCTAAAAACAAAGCTGCAAACACAATATTAATAAAGACTCCTGGGGCTTGGGACCATACCGTACGCATTTCTTCGGGAAATAAACCCCCTGCAATGTAGGAGTTGGGATCTGCACCAGAACTAACAGCGATCGCGCCTAAAACTCCCGTTCCAAGGAGTAAAGCGATCGCCCCAGCAATAATTGATTCTGGTAAGTATAGAGTTTGAAATAACCTTATTTTATGCTTAATAAATCGCGCTACTAACAATAAAATTCCTACTACTATAAAAGCAAATAGGACATTAAGTAGATTAAACATTTTCTTGAAAAATACTAACTAATAACTGAAAAATATCTCTATCAAAACTTTTTAACTGTACTTTTTGTTACTATTATTTTTAATTATGATGTTTTGATAACAGATAATCTAAGGATAGTTTAAAGTTAGATTTTTCCGTCTTATTTTACAAATATTTACTCGATCCCAGCTAGACTAACGGAGCGATCTTTTAGAATTTATCTCTTTAACCAAAAAACATCTATCTATAGATATATTTATATTCAGAGGTTATTTTAGACCCAATTTTTTCCTCAACTCTGTTGCTCCCATAAATAATAAAGGAGTAACAATTGCTCCAACAATAATCAAGTGTAAAGGAAAATGAAAATATAAATACCAAAGAATTAATACCCCATAAGTAGAGTCCATGTGATCGATGAAATAAAACAGTTTGCTGCTTTCATCTCCTGGGGGAATCTCTAAGCGACGCTTAATAAAGGAATTGGGCAATTCCGATAAGTTAAAGATAAATCCTACTAGCAAACCAAATTCTAATAAATTGAAATCAGAAAATAGGATTGCATTTTGAGGAAGATTGGGAATTACTTTTTCCATAAAACTAATCAAATAAACACTAGCTAACATTGCCAAGGGCAAACTAATTAATCCCCGCCATTTTTTATTTGCTCCAAACCATTTAGTTTGAATGGGAATATTTAACAATTGAAATAAGGGAGTTTTCCATAAAAAAGCTTCCAACACTCCCGCAATAAATAGCCCAACTGCCAGCCAGAGTAAATTTAAAGTATCGAAAAGAAAAAAATGTGTCCAGTTCATTAACAGTTAAAAATATAACGATTTGATTTATCTATTTAAAGCTTTACGAAAGATAATTTTATCTTCTTCCGCTTGATAAAATTCCCTAATGCGTGCTTCTTCTTCATAACCGCACTTAGTATAAAAATTGCGTGTCGGGGCAAAACTAGCTAATCCAGAAGTCTCTACCAACAAAACTCGCTCTCCCTTGTTTATCAATATTTGCTCGATATAGTTTAGCATCGCAGTACCAATCCCTTTCCCTTGATAGTCTGGATGTACGGCAATTAAATATAAATTCCAAGTTCCTTCGGTCATTTTTTCTGGCGCACAATAGCCTATGGCGATCGCTTTTTCATCTTCGTAAGTGAACCAAAATTCATCGTTATTTTCATTCTGAAAATATCCCAATACCATCTCATCTAACATATCTGCTGGAAACAAGTCATTAGCTTCGATTACCGTTTTTAAAGCAGGAATATCTTCAGGTGCGATCGCTCTAATTTTATGAGATATGGTCATAGTTATTTATTAGGTTTAATTGTTTTTCTCGATCCAACTCTTGTTCAAATTTCTTAAAATTCGGAAAACAAATTTATTAAAATTGCGATCGCCGTTAATAGTTTATCCTAACTAAAGTTATCCCAGTCTTTAATTGCAAACAATATAATAGTAGGAATTATAAATGTCTTACTATAAATGTCCAGTCTTTATCAACCACAAGAAATTATTAAAGATAAATACCGCATTACAGAAGTTTTAGGAAAGGGCGGTGTTGCTATTACTTATAGTGCGATCGCTTTGGAAACTAATTCTGCGGTAGCGATTAAAGTTATTTCTCTCAAGCAACTCGACGACTGGAAGCAAATTGAATTATTTGAGCGAGAAGCAGAAGTATTAAAGCAATTAGAACATCCTGCTATTCCTAAATATATTGATTACTTTACGATTGAGACAGATAAAGACAAGCTTTTTTATTTAGTACAGGAAATAGCCCCAGGAAAATCATTACATCAATTAGTTGATTCTGGTTGGCGGGCGACAGAAAAAGAAGTAAAAGATATCGCCCGACAAGTATTAAAAATATTATCCTATTTACACTCTTTAGATCCTCCCGTAATTCATCGAGATATTAAACCAAATAATCTGATTCGTAGCGATGAAGGAAGGATATATCTAGTAGACTTTGGTGCGGTAAAAAATACTTACTACAATACTTTAATGCAAGGAAGTACTGTAGTGGGAACATACGGTTATATGTCTCCCGAACAGTTTCGAGGAAAAGCATTACCCCCTACGGATTTATATAGTTTAGGTGCGACTTTATTATATTTATTAACCCATAGATCTCCTACGGAATTACCTCAAGATACTTTAAAGTTAGATTTTAGGAATTATATAAATATTGACGATAGTTTTGCTGACTGGCTAGAGAAGATATTAGAACCAGATCTTGAAGATAGATTTAGTAATGCTGATACGGCTTTAGCTGAATTAGATAAAAGCCAACAAAAGAAAAAGAGAAAGTTTATTACTAGTATTAGTGCGATCGCTTTATTAATTAGTTTGTTTGCTGGATTTAATTCCTATAAATGGTTTTTCTTAAGTCATATAGGATATTTACCATCTGGAATTTGTGAGAATATTAATATTCTCAATTACTATTTGGATAAAGGTGGTAAGGCAAATGCTTATACTAATACAATAATTAATCAAAATATTCCTTTATTAATTTGCGTATTAAGAAACAATTCACTTAGAAAAGAAGAAAAAATAAAAAATATAGAACTTCTGATAGATCGAGGAGCGGATGTCAATGCCGAAGTCGAAAAGCAAATACTTATTACACCTCGTATTAAGTATAGATTAGGTTATAAAACAGCTTTATTTCAGCTTAAAGATATAGAAATAGCCGAGATATTAATCAAACATGGTGCTAATGTTAATTTTAAAGACGAATATCATCTTACTCCACTAAGTAATGCAGTACTAAAAGGACAACAAGATGTAGTAGAACTTCTAATTAAATATGATGCTAATGTTAGTAATATAGATCGATTTGGACATTCAATTCTTTTAAAGGCTATTGAAAAGGCAAATGAAGAAAATAATGAAAAACGTAAAAATATTGTAAAACTTTTGATTTTCAATAATGCCGATATTCATGCTAGAAATGAATATGGTTCAACAGCATTATTAAAAACTCATCATTTAGATATTGCTGAACTACTAATCAAACGAGGTGCTGATGTTAATACGGCAAATAAACATAAATATACTCCTTTATTAATGGGTCATAATTTTGAATATAAAAAATTTTTACTCGAAAACGGTGCTGATATTAATGCAAGAGATGGTAGGGGTAGTACTCTTTTAATTAGGACTAGAAATAAAAAAGTAGCGGCATTGGCTATTGAATATGGTGCTGATGTTAATGCAAAAAATAATTATGGTCGGACACCTTTATCTGATGCCATAGAGAGTGTGGCAATTTCTCAAGGAGATCCAGAATTAATACAACTATTAATTGACAACGGTGCAGATCCGAAATACTTGGATTATGAAATTTTTAAACAAACTCATGTATACGGTAAATATTATGACGATCAAATCAAGCATTTTCTAGAAACGAATAAATTTGAAAAATCAAAGAAATGAAAATAATTAACGATCGCTATACTATCTTAGATAAATTAGGACAGGGTGGGAGTAGTATTACCTATGAGGCAGAAGACAAAGAAACGGGCGATCGCGTGGCAATTAAAGCTTTATCTTTGACGGGTTTGGAAGATTGGAAAAAGATCGAACTGTTTGAAAGGGAAGCAAAAATATTACAACAGTTAGATCGTGTTGATATTCCTAAATACATCGATTATTTTCAAGTAGAAACCGATGATAATGTCTATTTTTATATCGTTCAACAATTAGCCCCTGGTCAATCTTTAGCTCATTTAATAAGTCAGGGATGGATACCAGAAGAAAAAGAAGTCAAAAATATTCCCGAACAAATATTAGAGATTTTAGTATATCTACAGCAATTAACTCCCCCTGTAATTCATCGAGATATTAAACCCCAAAATATTATTTATCAACCCGATACGGGAAAATTATTTTTAGTCGATTTTGGTGCGGTACAAGACACCTATCACCATACAGTAATGGGTAGTACTGTAGTGGGAACATATGGCTATATGGCACCCGAACAATTTCGCGGCGGTGCGGTATTGTCTACGGATTTATATGGTTTGGGTTGTACTTTACTATTTTTGCTGACTGGTAAACCACCAGTAGATTTGCCTCAGAAAAAACTCAAAATTGATTTTCGCCATGAAGTTAAGATTGAAGGGAATTTTGCTAGCTGGATCGATAAATTAATCGAACCTAATATTAAACAACGTTTTCCTACAAGTGAAATAGCATTATTAGTTTTACAAGATAAAAAACCTTTAGCAGAATATGATTGCGAAATTGCTGTTAAACCTCGATACAGTTCGATAAAAATCAAACCTACAGAATCTCAATTAAATATCGAAATTCCACCACCATACAAAAGAAAGCGGGTTGATTCTGGTTATTATTTTTGGTTGGGTTGGAGTATTATTTCTGTTTTAAATCGCTTGGCAATTTTCGCTTCGATCAACTGGTTTGGTAAATTATATATGTTGTTCTGGTTTAGCAGTATATTTCTGATTAAAAACAAAGCGATCGCCCTGTCAATACAGATGTTATTTTTATTTATATTTTTAATAATGATGGCATTTGCCTATAATTTTTCTATCCCATCTTTTTCTATTTATCTAATTGCGATCGATTTTGTCATCGATCTACTGCTAAAACATAATTTTATTCAGCAATTACTATTCAATACTGCTATTACTTACAATAAAAAAGATAATAACTTAACTATAGTTAAAAATATCTTCAACTTAGAACACACGGAAACTTTTCAATATCAGCCCCATATTGTCAATCTACCAAAAGCTTTTCTGACTATTCCCGAATATAAATGGTTAAATCTAGAAATAAAAGATTACGGTAATACCAAAGTCGATCGCGGGTAATTGATAAACGTATTGTTTTATACCAAAATATAGTCGAAAAATCGGCTATGTTCGTCAGGTAACAAAAAAGCCACCAAATTGTGGCTGCTTGCTTTAAGAGAAGTTTATGCGAATAGAGCAACTACAAGCCTTTATAGCGATTACAGAAACAGGGAATTTCGGACAAGCAGCAAAAAGGTGTGGAGTAACCCAATCAACTATTAGCCGACAGATACAATCTTTAGAACAAGATTTGGGCTTGCCATTATTTCATCGTAGTACTCAAGCCAAACTGACTTTGGGGGGAGAAAAACTCTTACCCCGCGCTCAAAGAATTTGTCTAGAATGGCGCAGAGCAAGTCAAGAATGCGCCGATCTGATTGCAGGAAAACAACCCGAATTGTGTATTGCAGCCATTCATTCCGTATGCGCCCATTACTTACCGCCTATATTACAGCAATTTTGTGTTGACTATCCTGAAGTTCAGTTAAGAGTTACTGCATTAGGTAGCGATCGCGCCCTCAAAGTTTTAAGAGATGGTTTAATAGATGTGGCGATCGTAATGAACAATCGTTTCTTAACTGCATCGGCAGAAATAGAGTTGGAAATACTCTACGAAGAACAGGTTGATGTTTTAATGGCTGCCAATCACCCTCTAAGTAAACTAAAGAAAATACCCCCTTTAGAGTTGGTAAAGTACCCCCAAATCGTCTTTAAAGACGGCTATGGAATGCAAAGATTAGTGCAAGATTGGTTTAGAAATCAAAACGTGCAGATCAAAACTGCTATGGAGTTGAATACCTTAGATGCGTTTCGAGGAGTTATCCGACAGGGAGAAACCATCGCTTTATTACCCCACAAAGCTCTAATTGATTCTTACAACGATCCTACTTTAGCCATTCGTCCTATTGCTCAAGCCGAATTACAAAAAAACTTAGGGGAGCAAGAAAAATTAGAAAGTGCCCTAACTCGTCAAGTAGTGATGGTAACCACAAGCGATCGATTAATGATTCCTCCCATTGCCCATTTTTATCAACTAGTCAAGAATTTAGGCAAGTCTCAAGATTTAACCTCAGCCTATTCGATTTCAAATTAAGTTACTTGTATCTCTTGATAACGACTAATAACTAATAACTAATAACTAATAACTAATAACTAAAACTATAATGAGCGATGAGTTTCGAGAATTATTAAAAAGAGTCGGTAGTGGGACTCACACCAGCAAAGATTTAACTCGCAGCGAAGCCAAGCTAGCAACGAGAATGATGCTCTTACAGGAAGCAACTCCCGCTCAAATTGGTGCGTTTGCCATCGCTCATCGTATTAAAAGACCGACTCCTGAAGAGATAGCAGGTATCCTCGATGCCTTTGATGAACTAGGAGAAAAAATTAGCCCTTTTCCCCAACATCAATACAATCCAGTAGTTTTGGGCAATCCTTATGACGGGCGCGCTCGTACTGTCCCCGTTACCATCGTTACTGCACTGATGTTAGCAGCAGTTGGCGTACCAGTAATTTTACATGGAGGAGATTGTATGCCGACCAAATATGGCATCCCTCTAATTGAAATTTGGCAGGGTTTGGGAGTAGATTTTTCTGGTTTTAATTTAGAGCGAACCCAAACAATTTACAATCAAAGCAATGTGGGTTTCATTTATCTTCCCCGACATTTTCCTGCGGCGCACAATTTTGTGACTTTTCGCGAGCAAATAGGCAAACGTCCTCCCTTTGCTAGTGCTGAATTAGCCTGGTGTCCCGTTGCGGGAGATGCTCACTTAGTAGCGGGCTTCGTCCATCCTCCTACAGAAGAACGTTTCCGCAAGACTTTTAAAATCAGAAATACGCAAAACTATACCCTCGTCAAAGGTCTAGAAGGTAGTTGCGATCTAGCTCGCAGTCGGACGGGAATTATCGCCATGGGGATGGGAAATGATGATTTCGAGCGTCTTTTATTAGATCCTCATGACTATAATTTACAGGGATCGGATCTGTCCTTAGAATCTAAATCTCAGGTTATATCTCTGACTCAAGAAGTCATTCAAGGCAAACAAAATCAACTTTTTCCTGCGTCAATTTTGAACGGCGGTTTTTATCTTTGGCGTTTTGCCCAAACAACTAGTTTAGAAATGGGTTTTCAATTGGCAGAAGAAATTATAACTACAGGTACAATTAAGGATAAGTTGACTCAACTACAGAATTTGTGCCAAAAGTAATGTCTTCGAGCGATCGCTTTCCAGAAGTTATTCAAGATAAATATCGCATTAGGGGAATTTTAGGTCAAGGTGGGGTAGCTATTACCTATAAGGCGATCGCTCTTGAAACTAATTGTCCTGTGGCGATTAAAGTTATTTCTCTCAGGCAACTCGATAATTGGAAGCAAGTAGAATTGTTTCAAAGGGAGGCAGAAGTATTAAAGCAATTAAACCATCCTGCTATTCCCCAATATATTGAATACTTCGATTTAGAGACAGATAAAGATAAAGCCTTTTATTTGGTACAAGAAATAGCACCAGGAAAATCTCTACATCAATTAGTCGAATCTGGTTGGCGCGCTACAGAACAAGAAGTTAAATATATTGCCCAACAAGTATTAGAAATTTTAGCTTATTTACATTCTTTAGCAACTCCCGTAATTCATCGAGATATTAAACCGAATAATCTAATTCGTCGGGATGATGGCAAAATATATTTAGTCGATTTTGGTGCGGTTAAAAATACTTACTACAATACATTAATGCAAGGAAGTACTGTAGTGGGAACATATGGTTATATGGCACCCGAACAATTTAGGGGACAAGCATTACCCGCCACAGATTTATATAGCTTGGGTGCAACTTTATTATATTTATTAACTCATAGATCTCCTGCGGAATTACCCCAAGATACTCTTCAGTTAGATTTTCGCTCTGCTGTTAATATTGACGATCCCTTTGCTGAATGGTTAGAAAAGATTTTAGAACCAGATCTAGAAGCTAGATTTGATAATGCCAACATTGCTTTGAGGGAGTTGAGTAAAAATTGCGATCGCCAACCAAATAAGCTGATTAAGAATATTGCTATAGCTACTTTAGCCATTGGTTTGTTAGCTGGCTTCAATACTCATAAATGGTTTTTTATCAGTAGATTGGGATATAGTCCTTCTAGAATGTGTTTTAGCCCCGATTCGATCGAAAGCTATATCGAAGATGGAGGAAAAGCTAATATTACACTTGATCGAAGATTTAATCACAAAACATCTCTTCTACATTGTGTGGTTATGATGTACGAGGTATCGCCCAAGCTTCGAGCAGAATTAGTCGAGATGTTATTAGAAAAAGGCGTTGACATCAATCATCGAGATTCCTATTTTAATACGCCACTATTAGTTACTAGAGATCTTGATTTGGCTGAGTTATTAATTGCTAAAGGTGCAGATGTTAATGCCAAAGATAAACAAGGTAATTCAGTTTTACATCGAGTTATTACCAATAGATATATTAATAATTTGGCAATGGCTAAATTGTTAATTGAAAACGGTGCTAATGTTAGTGCCAAAAATAATTTAGGGAATAGCGTTTTAGAAAAAGCTATTGAAAGAAAAGATATCGTCTTAGCTAGGTTATTAATCGATCGCGGTGCGGATGTAGCTGGAGATAAAAAAGTATTATTTACTGCTGTTTCTAGAGGGAATCTAGATCTGGTTAAATTATTAATCGCTCGCGGTGTAGATCTTCAAGGGAAAGACCAAAAAAATAACAATATTTTATTTAACGCTGTGACTACAGATAATCTAGCAATGGTTCGATTGTTCCTCGATCTTGGTGTCGATCCGAAACATAAAAATAACTATGGCGTAAATCCTCTAACTCTTGTCAAATCTAAAGAAATAGCAGAACTATTGATCGATCGCGGGGCTGATGTTAACAGTCAAGTTAAGTATTCAAACGCTCGATCTTGGCAATATGGAACTACCCCTTTGTTCAATGCCATATCTAGAAGGAATATAGATTTGATCGGACTATTATTAGAAAGTGGTGCTGAAGTGAATCTTGGCGAGCGACAATTGGAAACTATACGTATAAGTAAATATGACACTCCACTAGTTGAAGCTTTAAAGCAAAATAATCTAAAAATAGTTAAATTATTACTCGACTATGGGGCTAATGTTCGAGATCGAAGCAAAGATGATAAAAATGTTTTTTTATATGCTAATAGTCAAGAAATAGCCCAACTATTATTAGATCGCGGTATCGATGCTAATGCTAGAGAAACTAAAGATAATAACTCTCTTTTATTTGAGGTAGATAATCTAGAAATAGTTCGAGTTCTGATTGAAAATGGCGCAGATGTTAATGCTAAAAATAACTCAGGAAATACTCCTTTATTTCACTGTTTAGGACATCGTCCCGTATTTCGCTTTTTAAGAAATCCTACTTTATTTCACTCTAAAGATGTAGCCAAAATGAAACTACTAATTGAAAGTGGTGCAGATGTTAATGCTCGTAATCATCATGGGGAAACACCTTTATTTAAAAGTTTAGATGGAACTAGTACTTTTAATTCTAAATTTGAAATTTTACAAATATTACTCACAAATGGTGCTGATGTTAATGCTAAAAATTCTTTAGGTCAGACTCCTTTTTCCCAAGCTATTTATCAACAAAATGCTACAGCAGTCAGGCTATTTCTCAATCGCGGTGCGGATACCAGCTATTTAGATATAGAGAAAATTAGAAACCTTTATCAACTGAGCGATCGTCAATTGTCATTCATTTCTCAATTTTTAATAACTAACAATTTTTAACTCATAAGCCATAATCCATAACGACTTTAGCGATCGCCAGTTTTTTCATAGCTTTGAATACTTACATTGAACCTCCCACCACTAAGCTACTAGCTCCGTTTTCACTTCGCTACTATCTATAGTGGGGGATTCTCGCTTCGCAATGTCATAATTAGACTCATTGAAATTCAATAAGTCCCCATCAGAGGACACTCCACGAGCTATCAAGGTCGCACCGACCTCTAAAATATTAATTGCCGCCCCAACATTATATTACCCAAATCTTATACAACGTCTAAATATCAAGGCTTTTATTATTATATACATTTTATATAATGAGTTATCTGCTTAAATTGAATTATACATATGATTGGGATGCGGTGGGGTATTTTGAGGAGTGATTGTCTTTGTTCCTGTTTACGGAATTATCGGTAGTTCAAAGTTTAAAAAGGTAGTAATGTTTTGGCATTACTACCCTAAAAGCTAAAAGAATTTATCTATTTCTAGTTTTAAATCGTGGTGAAATCATCCACTGTGAGATCCGTAGCACTGACATTATTAACAATTGCCAATACATTACTATTGTTGTCAGCAATTATCGCATCACCAGAACTATTGGTAATAGTCAAACCCCCATAGCTCAAAGATGCAGGAAGACCAAACAGATCCTCTCCATCCTTAAAATCATTAACGGTATCCGTACCAGAAGCAATCTCCAGAACAAAAATATCCGCTCCACTATTACCAGTTAAGATATCGTCGCCCAATCCACCAAAGAGTTTATCGTCATCCGCTCCACCATTAATAGTGTCGATACCATCGCCGCCATAGAGAGTATCATCTCCATAATGACCGCTAAAGTAATCATTCCCCGCAGCACCGATAAGAGAGTCATTTCCTTCCTTACCGTAAAGCTTGTCGTTGCCGTCATCACCTCTGAGAGTATCGTTACCCAATCCCCCATTAAGGATGTCGTTGCCACCATGACCGCGAAGAGAATCATCTCCATCATCTCCTACTAAAGTATCCTTACCTTCTCCGCCATAAAGAGTATCGTTACCATCTCCTCCGTAGGATCGATCATTACCGTTATAGCCACTCAATAAATCGTTTTGACCGCCACCATACAAAGTATCGTTGCCACTACCGCCACTAAGAGTCACTTTTATCTGACTGGCAGCACTAGCATCAAGAAGATTATTCTGATAGTTACCGCTTAGTTTTGCCGCTTCAATACTGTTGAGACTGTCATTACCCCTACCAATCAATTGAGTATCGCTTAAGGTCAAGTTAGTGTTTGTTGATTCCGTTAGGGTATCGTAGCCCGAATTACCATTAATGGTGTCATCGCCTAGTCCCCCAGAGAGGAGATCGTTACCCCCACCACCATTGACATCATCATTGCCATCATCGCCTTCTAGGGTGTCGTTGCCATCGTGACCGCTAAAGTAGTCATCACCAGCCCCTCCTCTAAGGACATCGTTACCGACTTTACCGTAAAGCCTGTCATTGCCATCGCCACCATCTAGGGTATCGTTACCTTCACCCCCATTAATATTATCGTTTTCCGTACCTCCGTTAAGGGAATCATTACCCAAATCTCCAACTAAGGTATCGTTACCTTGACCGCCATAGAGGGTATCGTCCCCTAGTTGACCGTAAAGTTTGTCTTTACCATCGTCACCGTGTAAAACATCATTGCCATCATTGGCGGTTAAAGTATCGTCACCGTTGTCACCGCGAAGGGTATCATCATAGTTTCCAGAGGAGATGGAATCGTTACCAGCCAATCCTCTAAAGGCTACTGCTGTTTCGTTCCAAGTAAAGGTATCGGAATTACTAGTATCTTGATTGTCTGCAGAGGACATAATTTCTTCTAAGGAAAGAGTTTGTCCTTCTACTTCAATGTTTTCAATGCGATAGATAGAGTTGAAATAGTTTTCGATGGTTAGGCTGTCATTAGGAGAATCTGTCAGAGTAAATATTAAATCTTTACCGTTAAAGTTAGAGATTAAATTACTGCGAGTAATACCAGTACCAAAGATGAGAGTATCATTTGTACCACCACTCGATACGGGATCTGCACTGTAAGCCAAGCCGCGATAACTATGATCGGAGATGACATCATTGCCATAGCCCTTGTTGAAGATATAAAGGTCGTCACCTCCACCCCCTTTGAGGGTATCATCGCCACTTCCTCCATCCAAGGTATCGCTGTCATTTGTGTAGCTTGTATAAGAGACATAGTTATTTCTGATGTCGTCAATTAGATCGTTACCGTCACCACCATAATAAATATCGTTTCTGCTTCCCCCTTTAAGGGTGTCGTCTCCTGCATCGCCATGAAGGGTATCTTCTCCCGAACCCGATACTAGAGAATCATTACCTGAATTTCCACTAAGATAATTAGTGCCATTTCCAGCCCCTAAAGTATCGTCGCCTTGACCACCGTTGACGGTATCATCTCCATCGCCACTATTGAGGTTGTCATTGCCATCAGCACCATAAAGAGTATCGTTACCGCCACCAGAAGTAATTACATCGTTACCTATATCGCCCCAGATTTTATCGTCATAATCCCCAGTAGTAATAGTGTCATCTCCACCTAATCCTTTGTAGCTGATGCTAGTATCTAGCCAACTTAAAGAATTAGTTTCGCTAGTGTCTCTCCAGGTTCGATTGGTGAAGATTTCATCAATGGTTAAAGCACTGCCTTCTAACTCAATGTTTTCAATGCGATAGAAAGAGTTGTAGTAGTTCTCGATAGTTAGGCTGTCATTGGGAGAGTCAGTTAGAGTGAATGTTAAATTTTTACCGTCAAAGTCCCAAGTTAAATTGCTGCGGGTAATATCATCGCCAAAGATAATCGTATCCCCATCACCACCACTACCTACTCTCGCAGGACGAGCGTATTGAGGAATCATGACAAAATCGGAAATGGTATCGGAGTCGTAACCTTTGTTAAACAGGTAAATATCATTACCTCCAGCACCGTATAAAACGTCATCTCCAGTGCCACCATCTAGGGTATCTACGTCGTAGCTTTGACTGTATTCTTGTAGGGTATCGTTGCCAGTACCGCCGTAGTAGAAATCGTTACCGCCTCCACCTCTGATGATATCGTCTCCTGCGTGACCGTATAGAGTATCTTCTCCCGAACCAGATGTTAGAGAATCGTCACCATCCCCCGCAGTTAAATAGTTGTTACCGTTTCCAGCACTTAAAGTATCGTTGCCAATGCCACCATCTAGGGTATCGTCGCCATTACTAGTATTTAGTCTATCGTTACCCTCACCGCCGAATACAGTATCGTTGTAATCGCCAGTGGTAATATTGTCATCTCCTGCTAGTCCTTGGAAAGAAATTGGCGTTTCCGACCAGTTTAAAACGTTAGCTTCAGTGCTATCCTGCCAAGTTTTTTCGGCAATAATTTCCTCTTTAGTTAATTGATTGCCTTCAACTTGAATGTTTTCAATACGATATAAACTGCTGACATAATTTTCAACGGTCAAGCTATCTCCAGGGGAATCAGTCAAGGAAAAAGTAAGATCTACTCCATTGAAGTCCCAAGTTAAATTGCTGGAGGTAATATCATCGCCAAAGATAATCGTATCCCCATCACCACCACTACCTACTCTCGCAGGACGAGCGTATTGGGGAATGAGTACGGAGTCGGAAATAGTATCAGAACCGTAGCCTTTGTTAAAGAGGTAAATATCATTCCCCCCCGCACCGTATAAAGTGTCATCGCCAGTGCCGCCATCTAGGGTATCTACGTCGTAGCTTTGACTTCCTTCTTGTAGAGTATCGTTGCCGAAGCCACCATAGTAGATGTCGTTGCCTCCTGCGCCAAAAAGAGAGTCGTTTCCTAACAAGCCATATAATTTATTCTCAGTTTCATCTCCCCTAAGAGTTTCATTCAGGATATCTCCTAAAACCCAGTCTGGTTTTACTCCAGATTCTTGTTGGACGTATTGTGCCAAAGCCAAAGCTCGAATATCTAGGGTTTCTGAGGCGGAGTTTTGGGACTCGACAATTGCTCCCTCGAACAATTCTACGGCTTCATCTAAACTGCCATAAAATTCGTAAACTTCAGCCGTGGTGTTATAAGTAACGGGGGATTGGCTTAGTTGAACCAACAGCCTGGTTTCTAAATCTCCTTGGAGTCTTTCGTAGGTATTGGCTAGGGTTGTTCCTCCTGCTGCGCTGGGATTGGCGTTATTCCAATCTCTTCCCACAAAAATTTCTAAAAACCCTAATTCTTGGAGATCGATATCGGCATTGGGATAATCATCAACAGGATCTACCCCATCAACTCCAGCCCAACGGTACATGATAGGACGCATTAGCTGACGGGCAGCAGCTAAATCTCCAGAGTTTACATGATCGGCAAACGATTGGACTAAATTTAGTAATGTCTCATCGTTTGCCATCGCAATCCGCAAGCTGGGTAAGTTACCGTAGCCTCTGAGGTCGGGCAGTTGGAGGATTTGTTCGGTTAGGACGACGGGGGGATTGAAAGTGGAGTTATGGTCGTAGTAGGAATCGAATTGGTTGAGGTTAAACCAGACATTAGCTACTTCTCTTTGCGTGCCGTCGGCTAATTCAAAGCTGGCTGTTTCGTCGATAAGATGACCTTCGTTAGTGATATTAACGCTATTGCCTACCGCATCGATTTTAGTGATGGTCAATTCGTCGAGGGTGAAGAGTTCGTTAACATCGGAACGTCCATCGCCATCGAAATCCCGCCATACCTGTAGATTGGCAAAGTTGGTATCGGCGGCGGTAATTTGACCGTCGTTGTTGGTGTCTAGTTCTCGTAGTTCGCTAAAACCGCCTGTGGTTTGGTTGCCAAATAGTTCGGAAATATCGTTAATATAACCGTCTCCGTTGCGATCGAATACCAGCAAACCATCATCGGATTTTAACCAGCCAGTCTTTTCTCTAAATCCATCCCCATCGATATCGAAATAAACTTCGGAGTTTTCTAAGGAAGTAAGTTCGATACCATCCCCATCTAGATCTAAGATTAGCGGACAAGAAGGTGGTCGCCATACCTGCCCTTCTGAATCTTCAAATCCACCTTCTGCATCTCTTTGATATTCGGATTCTGGTAATGGGGCAGTATTTCCACCTCCAAGACAGCCAATACCACCTGCTCCAGTTACTAAACCAGTACCCAAAGCACCAGTGGCTAATGCAGCTACGCCAAAAGCAGCACCACCTGTTGCAAGTCCCAAACTTGTAAGTAAAAGAAATCCCCCGAAACCTCCAACTGCCGAAATTTTAACTTTATCTCCTGTTAGAAATGCTGAACAACCTGCACCGAAACCAATAGCACCAAGTACGTATGCAACGCCTAATCCTTCAACAACAGTACCTTCAGGATCTACAAAACTAACAGGATTATTACCCACATA
>NZ_JBZNBU010000176.1:0-7430 GCF_058530065.1 Waterburya sp.
AGAGATATAACTGTTAGTTAGAGTAGTTGTCGAACCAGAGACAATTGATACATTTCCTCCTTCACCATCAAAAGAAGAACTGTCTACTCTTGTATCGTTTAAAACCACCGATTGTCCAGTGATTGTTACATTCCCTGACTGAATTTCAAGATTGTTATAGTTGCCATAAATTCCATAACTATATCTGAAACTATTTGTAGAGATATAACTATTAGTTAGAGCCGTTGTCGAACCAGAGACAATTGATATATTACCTCCTTGGTCGGGAGAAGTGTCTCCTTGGTCAGAATCAGAACCTGTAGAAGCATTAGCTCTAATATTATTATCAATAATATTAATTTCCGATCCAGCATTGATGTTTATATCTCCAGCAGTACCTTGCTCAAGATTACTGGTATTAATATTGCTGGTAATTGTAACCATCTCACCAGCATTAATTGTCAAATCTCCTGCTGATGTATCAATGCCTGGAAAATCTTCAGCCATTAAATTGATATTATTGGTAGCGGTTAACTTTATTTCGCCACCAGTATCAAAGTCTATGGAACTATCAAGATTGCCATTAATATTAATATTTCCATTAGTGGCATTTAGAGTTATTGAGCCACTATCGCCCATAACCTGAGGAGCTTCTACAAAGTTGGCTTGCGTTCCTTCAACTCCAGTAAGATTAACCTGATATTCTCCTATTTCACCGAAAAAATCGTTTTCAAAACCGATTAGAGGAGAATTTCCTCCCTCGCCTGTAGGAGCATTAATACCTTCTGCTATGGCGAAACCGTTGGGGTCTCCTTCAAAAGTTGCTCTGGGGAAAATAAATCCCCCATCACTAATAGGGTCGTTACCATTACTTGTAACTGATAGATAGTAAATACCTGGATTAACAGGAGTTAAAGAATTATTGGCAGGTAGAAGAGACTGTTGTTCCACTGCAGCTATTTGGTCGTCGTTAGCATAAATACCAAAACCAGCAGCATCAAATAGGAATAATTGTGTATCAACAGTAGTACCTCCGACGGTACTAGCTGAAAAAGTACCATTTCCTGTGAGAAAGATTTGATATGTATCAACATCTTCAACATCAAAAAGCACGCCAGAAATACTTTCCACATTAACACCAGAATTAGAACTAACGACTTGAGCAGTTCCTATCGTTTCGCCAGAATCGTTGGGTACGAAAGAGGTATCAATATTTCCTATAGTTAAATTTGCACCATAAATAGCAATACTGCGTCCATTAGTTTTGATAGTATCGGCAGGATCGACGATATTTGAAATTACATCTTCAAAACCATCGTCAAAAACAATTGTTTCTTGTTCAGTAACAATAATATTATCCTCCATTACGAAATCACCCACACCGTCAGCATCCGCATCGGCAGTAAAAGCAATGACACCGTTACCAGGAGCTAAAGTTAATTCGTCATCTGCCAAATCCTGAAGGGTAATGTCATTGGTGGCTTCAAGGATAATATTGGTATCTCCCGATAGTCCTTCTAACTCGCTTTCAAAAATGGTTGTTGGTGCGTCGTCGATGATTTCGTTAAGGGGATCGGAGAGAATGCTTCCTGGGGTATTGGAATTGTTTCCTGCAAAGGTGTTATCTCCATCTGTCGCACTGTCTCCCGAACCATTAGCAATGATAATATTAGTAGGATCTAACAGTAATGTGCCTGTAAAGCCATTAGTTGCAGTAGTATCGACATTTCCCCGAAAGATTAGGTGTTCTTTGCCCGATACTTCGACAAAGCCACCATTACCCGAAATATCTCCACCGCGAACGGAAATATTGCCATAGAATCCAGTAACTTCATCTCCCCAGACTATTACTCTACCGCCGTTACCTTCAGTAATAGCATTAGCATTAATGATTACAGTATCGTCAATATAAGTGCGAGTTGCATTCAAACTACCTTGTCCTTGGTAGTCTCCACCAATTAATACCGTACCTCCACCAGTTTCAGAAGAGACATCTATACTGGCATTGTTAATTAAACTAACTTTATCTCCTAAGACTTCTACCTTTCCTTCTGGTGCGGTGGCTATGCCCCCATCAAAACTCACTTCACTACCAGTCAAGGAAATAGTCTCTCCCGAATTGACTCTCAATCCTAGATTATTATTAGCGCGATTAACAATATCCCCTGGTAAATCTCTTAGATTTAAGCCAACAGGAGCATTAATCGTTAAGACTGGGGGATTATCTAAATCTATCGCGCTAAATTCCCCATCTTCAAAGAGAACACTACTCGCACTGCTTGCATAAAACGAACCGCCGATATCTAATCTGGCATTTTCCCCAAAGATAATTCCTGCGGGGTTGATTAAAAATAAATTGGCACTTCCATTAGCTCTAATCGCCCCATCAATATTGGAAAGATTACCGCCCGTTACGCGACTAAAAATATTAGCAATACTGTTAGCATTATCAAAAAAAGCTTCATTGCCAGTAGAAATAGAAAAATCCTGAAAAGAGTGAAAAAGATTGCCCCCTCGCGTTTCTCCTCCTGTAATTTTAGTAATGTTTTCGTTAACATTTACTTGAGTATTGAGAGTATTGTCGGGAATTACTTGAGCTTGAACTAAATTGTTGACTAACCCAAAACTTGCAATAGTACACGTACCAATCTGAATTAGAGGAGAAATAGCTTTTTTCATGAGAATATGATGAATAAATCTGAATAAACTTATACTACATATGAATATGAGTTGATTTTTTTTAAATTACAATTAGATAAATTTTCTATATTTTTGTATAAAACTAACAATTGAACGGAATTTAATCGCCCCAATTAAAAATCAAAAGCCTACCAACAAACTTCGATCGCGAACTAACACCTGTGGGTTTAGGATAGATATTAGATTGAGTCAGCTTAACTTAAAAATGTTAAATCGCCCAGAATGAAAAAACTGCTTGCCAACTTGCGCTTTTCTTCTTGGTTAGCAAGTAGTTCCCTCGATACTCGCTACGCTCTGATTGAAGCTTGTGCGATCGGGTTGTTTTCGGCTTTGGCTGCGGTATTGCTCAAAAATGGAATCGGCTGGTTGGGGGGCTGGCGCATCCAAACTATTAATCTTGCTGGAGCAAAGCTAGTTTTGCCCCTAATAGGTTTAGTTTTTGGTACTTTGGCAGGAGTGGCAATTGAGATTTTAGCTCCTTCGGCGGGAGGTGGTGGCATTCCTCAAGTTAAGGCTGCTTTGGCAAAATATCCCATTGTGTTAAATCTGAAAACTGCTGTAGTAAAAACGATCGCCACTATCTTAATTGTTGGGGCTGGTTTTACTTTAGGTCGTCGAGGCCCCACGGTTCATATTGGAGCAGCATTAGGAGCGCAGGTAAGTCGCTGGATTCCCAATTCCCCCACCAATCGCCGTCAGATGATTGCAGCAGGGGCAGCAGCAGGTTTGGCAGCAGGATTTAACACTCCGATCGCAGGAGTCTTGTTTGTGGTTGAAGAGTTGATGCGAGATATTTCTGGCTTGACTTTAGAAACGGCGATCGCAGCATCTTTTACAGGGGCTGTGGTTTCGCGAATTCTGGGGTCTGCAGATATTAACGTACCTTTAGCGGTCATTGATTCGGCTCGTCGGGGCAGTTTTGCCATTCCCGAAATTCCTTTTTATGTAGTGTTGGGAATCTTAGCGGGAATTTTGGGAGGAATATTCAATCAGGCGATTATTCGCGGTATGAAATGGGGGCGCAGTCTGCCTATTCCCATGCCTTTGCGGATTGGTTTGGCTGGAGCGATTTCAGGGGCGATTGTTTCTTGGCTACCGCCTTTTTTTCAGGATAATGCAGGGTTGCGAGAATTACTGATTGCGGGGCAATTTTCTTGGCAGATGACAGCAGTGGTATTTATTGCTCAATTTTGCCTGACTATCTTGGTTTATAGTGCGGGCGCACCTGGAGGATTATTTGCTCCTGCTTTAGTTTTAGGTTCGGCTTTGGGATATTTAATCGGAGTGGCTGAAGTAGCTATGATTCATTCCGAATCTCCTTATACTTTTGCTTTTGCGGGAATGTCAGCATTTTTTACCGCAGTGGTGAGAGTACCAGTTACTGCGATCATTATCATCTTTGAAATGACGGCGGATTTTAATTTAGTCTTGCCCCTGATGATTACTGCGGCAGTCGCCTATATTGTTGCCGAAAGTTTTGCCCCTGGATCTCTCT
The DNA here is from genome assembly GCF_058530065.1 of Waterburya sp. NCBI lineage: Bacteria > Bacillati > Cyanobacteriota > Cyanophyceae > Pleurocapsales > Pleurocapsaceae > Waterburya > Waterburya sp. Next base: position 4,175 of record NZ_JBZNBU010000176.1, read on the forward strand.
ACGAACATCTTCTGGAAGCTAGTGGCATCGAAATAACAGAAGAACATCCCCAAAACGATTTTATGTCCGAGTTAACTGCCGATGATGTGATGGAATCTCGGGTAGAAACCCTCAGCAGTAATTTGACTCTACCAGAAGTTATTCAAGCCATGTCGCGATCGCACCATCGGGGTTTTCCTGTAGTAGATGATGGCAAATTGGTGGGCATTATTACTCAGTCGGATATTCCTCAAGAGGGGATGCAAAAGAGCAATTTGCATCTTCAAGATATTATGACTCCCCAGCCTATTTCCGTATGTCCCGACACTTCTTTAGCCGACGTATTATATCTCCTCAATCGCTATCAGTTGTCTCGTCTGCCCGTTACGGAAGGATATAAACTTTTAGGCATTATTACTCGCAGCGACATTATTAAAGCCGAAGCCAATCAATTGAGTTGCAATCTGCAATCTCAATTAATTTCTCAACCTTCCTATATTGTCTATCAAACCCGCTCTCCCGCAACTGGCAAAGGACGTTTATTGCTTCCTATTGCCAATCCCGACAATCTGGCTTCTTTGTTACAAATAGCAGAGGCGATCTCTAAGGAGCATCAGTATGAAATTGAATTTTTGCGGATAATAACAGTTGGCAATCATCTTTATCCCGCTCAAGCCGAAGTAGACATAGCTCCTGCTCGCCAAATGATGTCTGAGTTAGAAACCTGGGGTAACCAATCTGCTATTCCCGTGCATACTCAAATTCGCATTGCTACAGATGTGGGAGAGGCAATTTTAGAGACTACCAATCGAGAACACATTGATTTATTATTAATGGGCTGGAAAGGTAAAACCGCAGGAATTGAAGCGATTTTTAGTAATGTAGTTGATTATTTGATTAAAAAAGCTCCTTGCGATTTGATGCTCGTTAAACTAGGCAAATTACCCCATGCTTTTCCCCATCAGCTATACCTGCGCCATCGCTGGCTAATTCCCAGTACGGGAGGAGATCGCATTAATAAATTGCTAACTATTTTACCTGCTTTAGCTAGTATAGATTCCGTTCCTCCTAGAATACAATTTTGCCAAATTTATCCTCCCAAAAAACCACACTTTACTAGCTCTGATTTTAAGGTTGGTATTGAATTGCTCCAGAAGTCTTTAGCTTGTTCGGTATTACCTCTCCGAATCCCTGGTTCTTCAGTAGCAGAAACAATTCTTAATTTGGTTAACAAAAAAAAATATGGGTTGATAATTTTAGGAGCAACAAATAAAGGATTGCTACAAAATGCTATGGGCGGGAATATTCCCGAAGCGATCGCCTCTGGAGCAGAGACTACTGTCATAATTTTTCGCAGTTTAAATTCATAAATGCGATCGAAACTACAGATCTTTTGGAAAATTTATTCGATTCTATAGGTAGGATGAATTTAATTATTTTTCATGTCTTGGTTTAGTTAACATTTTTTCCCGAGAATGACAATAGTCTCGATTTTCTCTCAAAAAAATATGTTGCGTATCTTCACATTGTACTCAGATTCTTAAAATCTTAATTATATTGGAAATAGATACGCACATAAAAAACAAATTTAAAACATTTTCTGTTAAATATTTAGGTTAAGGTAACCAAAATTATGACTGCTAAACATTATTGCCCCTGTTGTTCTAATTCTATGTTACGGCATCTCAGCAACAGATACAGCTACTGGTACTGCAGTAGTTGTCGCATAGAAATGCCCCACCTAGAAAATCAGGGGAATATTCAGCAAAAAAGTTCTCATCTATTTTTTAATAACTCAATTGAGTCTTTAGTTTCCAAGTCAAAAGAAATTCAGCAAACAGCTAGTTGATCGAACAAAATCAAGGGTATTTTAAGGTTAAATTAATAGTTTTTGTTTCGGGGTTTTTTAGCAATTTATACCTACTTAAAACATCGGACTTTCTCAATAGGTAGAACCATCGGCTCAGTAACTAATGTTAGGCAGTAATTAACGAATTGGAGTTAGGAAAAAATTAAGCAATAAAGGTAAAAAAATCAGCCAATTTTTCAGGTTGGTTTCAAGAAATTACGGTTATTACTTTCTTTTGCACAACATCAGTGATTAATAAAGTATTTCGTTAGCAAAATCAACCTAGCTCTAGATTGCAATAATTAACTCATAGCAACAGTAAAAGCCTTAAAATAGCCTTCAATTCCCTTAAGTTGAAAATTTTTACTTTGTCCCCAATTAGTATTGGGCAAACAGCTAGCTACAGATTCGGAAATCAGAATGCGATCGGGAGCAGCAGCAGTCTGCAAACGAGCTGCAATATTGACCACTGTGCCCACAGCAGTATAGTCTTTCCTTTGTTTGCCACCAAACATACCTACAACCGCTTTTCCCTGATGAATACCACAACGCATTTTGAGAGTGGGCAGTAAATTGGCGATCGCTTTAGCTTGCCATCGCTCGTTGAGTTTTTCTAGATAAAAGTACATAGTTCTGGCAGTATCGATTGCCCTTCGTGCTTGTTCTTCTTGGGTGAGAGGTTCGGGCGCGCCAAACATTGCCATCACTCCATCCCCTAAAAATTTATCTACCGTACCGCCGCGATCGAAGATAGCTTTCGTCATAGCTTCTAAATATTCATTCAAAATTTCTGCTAGAGCGACTACTTCTAAATGACTGGAAAGGTTAGTAAAGCCTACCAGATCGCAAAACAAAACCGTAATAAAACGGGGTTCGGGAGTTAGATCTAAGGATAGTTTTCCCGTAGCAGCTTTATTCACAATAGCTGCGGGTAAAAAACGTTTGAGTACCGATTCGGTAAGGTAGTTATTTAATTCTCTAACTTTTTGATAGAGTTTTGCTTGTTGTACGGCGATCGCAGCTTGAGCAGCTACGGCTTCTGCCAAGTCAATATGGGCTTGACTCCAATAACGGGGGCGATCGTTTTGTCTGAGGGTAATACTGCCAATAATCTCCCCATCGACTATTAAAGGTACGATTAGTAAAGCTCTAGCTTTAGAATGCAAAGGCAATTCATAACGAGCTATTTTCTTCTCTTTTTCTAAATCCCTAGAACAGACTGTTTTTTTGGAAAACAAAAGAGCTTGTAAGACGGGATTTTCTTTAATGGGTACGCTAGAAGTAGTCGCCTGTTGCCAGTCGGGGGAATCTCGAATAATTTTTTGCGGTTGATGAGGATTGTACAAACCAACACATTTAACAAAGCGATCGCTTTTTGTCCAGAGAGAGAGGGTGCAAGCATCCACTTGAAGAGCCGAACCCAACTCT
>NZ_JBZNBU010000177.1:0-12391 GCF_058530065.1 Waterburya sp.
CACAAGCTCTGTGATTAAAAACCGTCAAACTATTGATTTGTCTAGGTTCTGGCTGCGGTTTGCTGCCCCAAGGCTTCAAACCGCGCATTTACCAATATAGGCAACTTTCCTTTGGTTGTCAACCCCTCTCCCCCCAAAAAATTCAACAAAACTTTTTTTGGGGGGATAATATGATTGATAAGTAATGCCATGAATCATCGTTTCTTGATCGCACTTGCGCTTTTTTTTTGTTCTTGTAACACCAACAAAATTTAAGATTATTGCCAGAAGATTTAGATCCAAGCCATCAACTCAACTAATTAATCTTCATCTAAATAAAGAATTAATCGTTGTTTGTTCTACGATTTCGCTAAAATCTGGGTATTTATCTTCTGGGGCAACATAAGTCAGAGTTAAAACTTTATTTGCATCTTGAAATGACCATACTTGTAGATACTTGTTAGTTAAATCGCTATTTTGTTTTTTTCCTGTATAAACAACGCGATGGGCGATTTTTTGGTTTAATTCAATGGGACGAGAATCGATTATTTTCGCGGCTGGCAGATTTGTAATAATTTGAGAAATTTTCTCAGTACTATAATCCCCCAAAGAGATTGTCGGATCTATATTTTCTGTTTCTATAGTTACTAAAACAGAATTTGTTTCTTCTTGGCTTTGTTTCGGATGTAATCTTGCCACTATTCCCAAGGGATTTTCTATTTGTTCTAAAATCCAATTGTCGGGATAATCTATCTCAATTCCATGCTTAGTATTTTCATAGGTCAAAATTAAAGGGGCTTTATTAGTTTGTTGCTTGAGATAATAACTGTAACCACCTCCGCTAAAAGTCAAACCAAATACGGTAGCTAGTAATATTTTTTTGATGGAAAATATTTTAGATTGAGGAGAGTTGGTTAGATTGATCGCGGGATTATTGGAATTAGAAATTGAATCTATTCGAGTTTCAACAAAATCAGGAGTAGAAGATGGATTAAGAAATTGTTTTAAAGTTTGATGTACTTCCACTGCGTCTGAATAGCGATACCGAACATCCGAGTCTGTCATTCGATCTATAATGTCGGCTAATTGAGGACTAACGTTAGTTAAGTTTCTCCATTGAATTTTCCCCGTCTTCAAATCTCTTGATAGTTGATAAGGTTCGATACCCGTGAGGGCAAAAATAGCTACCATTCCCAAAGCATAAATATCGCTACTGTAGCTAGGTTGACCCATCGTTTGTTCTACAGAGATATAGCCAGGAGTACCAATAATTGTTGGTGTTTGATGATTAGATATTTGAGTAGCAATTTCTTTAACTGCACCAAAATCAATTAAGACTAACTTGCCATCTTTTTCTCGCCTCATAATATTGGATGGCTTGATATCCCGATGGACTACTTGTTGTTGATGAACAAAAGTTAGAATCTCTAACATTTCATCTAAGATTTTAGCTACTTCAGATTCTCCTACTTTGATTCCCGATTTGATTTCACTATCTAAATCTCTACCTTCAATATATTCTTGGACTAGATAAAACTCTTGATTTTCTTCTAAATGTGCTAACAGTCGTGGAATTCGATCGTGTTTACCTAGCTTATTCAAAATTGCTGCTTCTCTAGGAAACAATCTTTTAGCTGTGGCAATGGTAAATTCATCGTTAGATTCTGGTTTTAGCTGCTTGACCACACATAAAGGATTGTAGGGCAGATGAAGATCCTCAGCCAAATAGGTATGACCAAAAGCACCAGAACGTAATTTTTTTAGAATACGATAACGTCCAGCAATAAATTGTTCGCTCACAGAAACAAATAATGGGAATAAAAAAATTAACCTGAAGATTATGATACTCAAATTTAAGATTATCGATCTGTTGAATGCCCGATTGCTCTACCAAGAATAATATCTTATAGTCATATTTTCCCATTCAACAACGGTAATCCCTTGAGAATGAAGAGATGGGGAAACAAAAAATATTACAATTATTTTATTTAATTAAATAAATTGAAACTAACATGGCGGATATAGTAGATATTGCAATTAATACAGAAGGTTTTAGTACGTTAGTTGCTGCGGTTAAGGCAGCTAATTTGGTAGAAACTTTAAAAACTCCAGGTCCTTTTACTGTATTTGCGCCCAATGATGCAGCTTTTGCCAAACTTCCTCCTGGAACTGTACAGACTTTAGTACAAAATCCACCTCAGTTAGCCAGAATCCTTACCTATCATGTAGTAGCAGGGAAACTGACTAAAGCAGATTTAAGTAAAGTTGATTCTGTAGATTCTGTCGAGGGTTCGCCAATTTCGATTAATTGTGACGACGATGTTTTTGAGGTTAAAAATGCTACTGCGATCGCAGCAGATATCGAAGCAGATAACGGTATCATTCACGTAATTGATAATGTTATTTTGATGGGATGACAAGTTAAGAAAATTATAAATAAAAGGTATTTAAAAGAATAGCGATCGCAACTATCCTTAATCTGGCGATCGCTTTTTAATTATTTAAAAGCTTTTTTCTAATTTTATTAGGTTATTAGGGTTAACTCCAAGTCTTGATTAATTTTGGGGATATATTTTCTCATAGGCTTCAATTTCTTTGTCTGAAACTAGATTTTGTAGTGCTTGTTGGCGGGAAAGCATTAACATTTGGGCAATTTTACCAATTTCTCCATCGGTAAGTTGACTTTGTGCCAGTTCGTCCAATAATTGATGATAGGTTTTGTCTAGTTGATGATAGAACTTGAAACGTACGTCTTGAGGTTTAGATTTAGTCATGAGTTTGATAATTTGATTACTTAAATACTGTCCGTAATGCTGCTAAAGTGAAAATTATCTACTTGGCAACCAGGAATGATACTTCCGCCACAACGTTTAACCTGACTTAATTCAACGATATTAGCCAACATTTCGGGCAAACGCTGATTAAAGCGTAAATTCTTAATGGGATGGGAAATCTGACCATTTTCAATCAGGAAAGTACCATCCCTAGTCATGCCCGTAACTTCTAAAGTGCGAGGATCGACATAACGCACGTACCAAGATCGACTAACTAGAATTCCTTTTTCCGTACTAGCTACTAAATCCATAACGCTTCGATCGCCACCTGTCATGACAATGGGAAACATCGAACCAGTCGGTTGTTTGCCTTTCTCCCGCGCCCAATAGCGACTGTAAGACAGGGTTTGGGGAATGCCATCTTTAACGATATTCAATCTATCATTGGGCAAACCATTACTAAAAAATCTGCCTCCCTGTAACAAAGGATGGGCAGAGTCGCGCTTGATTTGCACTAAATGACTAAATAATTTATCTCCTACCTTATTGCCTATAGGCTTCCCCTCATCATCCCTTAAAGACATAAAAGAACGTCCTTCATCCGCCGCACGAGCGTCCATATTCCATACTACCCAAGGCAGCAAGCCAGCAAATGCCGAAGGTTCAAAGATAACCGTATAGTCTCCTGGTGCGATCGCCTGGGGATTTCTTGATGCGATCGCTCGCTCAATTACTCCTTCGGTTAATTCTAAAATAGGCAGACTATCGATATTCCAAGCAGTGCAACGATTCCAACTCGAACCATTATCAATCCTGGCAGTGTAACTAAAATCTGCTTCAGTAGTGCGATCGCAACCTCGCAAACCCGCCGAATTACCAATGGCATTTAAAGATGCGGAAAAACTTAAAGTTCCCGAACCGTTGACCCCCGCCTTCTTACTTAAAGAACATACCTGTTGAATAATTTCACCTTTTCTCAGGGGAGATAAATTGGCGGTAGCTTCATCAAAAGCAGGGGTGCGACTACTATAGGTTTGGGCAGGCAATAATTCTACCCATTCAGGATCTTCGGGGGCAATGCTCGCCAAATCTTCGGCTCTTTTAACAGTTTGGGCGATCGCATCTCGATTTAATTCTGTAGTTGAGGCGGATGCGCTGCGTTTGCCAAAATAGCTAGTGACGGTCAGACTAAAGGTATTTTTGCGGACATTTTGACCGATTTGATTTTCGCTAAAACGACTGAGGGCGCTTTCTTTCGCACTGAGACTAACAAAAATACCGTCGGCAGTAGAACGAGCGAGGGCAAAATCGATTAGAGCTAAGGCTTCCGATTGAGTAATAAAACTATTGAGAGTTGCTAAAGTCATATCTAATAATTTGGTAGCAAAAAAGCTAGAAGCTTTAACAGTTAAAGCCTAAACTATATATAAAGTTATATGCTAGCAGCCTGCTAATGATAGTATTAATTTTTGGATTGATTTTTGGTGACTTAGGATAAATAACGTTATGGCTCAAACTTTAATGTTTAATGCTTTGAGAGAAGCAACCGACGAAGAGATGGCAAGAGACAAGACTGTCTTCGTTTTAGGTGAAGATGTCGGACATTATGGTGGTTCTTATAAAGTCACCAAAGATTTATATAAGAAATATGGCGATCTGCGACTCCTCGATACTCCCATTGCTGAAAATAGCTTTTGTGGCATGGCTGTGGGGGCTGCATTAACTGGTTTGCGCCCTATTATTGAAGGAATGAATATGGGTTTTTTGCTTTTAGCATTTAACCAAATTGCCAACAATGCAGGAATGCTCCGCTACACTTCTGGCGGTAACTTTACAATTCCGATGGTCATCCGAGGTCCTGGTGGTGTCGGCAGACAGTTGGGTGCAGAACATTCTCAAAGACTAGAAGCTTATTTTCATGCCGTACCTGGATTAAAAATTGTGGCTTGTTCTACGGCTTATAATGCTAAAGGATTATTAAAGGCAGCCATTCGCGACGAAAACCCCGTACTCTTTTTTGAACACGTCTTACTTTACAACCTCAAAGAAGATCTTCCCGATGACGAGTACATTCTTCCTCTAGATAAAGCAGAAATAGTACGTAAGGGTAAAGACGTTACAATTCTTACCTATTCGCGGATGCGCCACCACTGTACTCAAGCAGTTAAAGCGATCGAAAAACAAGGCTACGATCCTGAAATCATCGATCTAATTTCTCTCAAGCCTTTTGATATGGAAGCAATTTCCGAATCAGTACGCAAAACCCACAAAGTTATTATTGTGGAAGAATGTATGAAAACTGGTGGTATTGGGGCAGAATTAGTCGCTTTAATTAACGAGCAGCTATTTGATGAATTGGATGCACCTGTATTGCGTTTATCCTCCCAAGACATTCCCACACCCTACAACGGTACGTTGGAAAACTTGACCATCGTACAACCCGCACAAATTGCCGAAGCCGTACAAAAAATGATGAAAGACCGCATTTAAAAGGCTTCACCCTTAAAATCAGATTGATTTGTTTCTTAAGAGTTAATTAGTGTAGAAGATCGTACTGCATTAGCCAAAAAGCTGTCAGCTTGCAGCTAATAGCTGATAGCTTAAAAGTAGGAAACTAATAATCGAACAATTATGAACACTACTATATTCAAACAATTCTTCGTGGATTGTGTGGGCAATTGGCAGTCCGATCGCACCTATCACTATTTAACTCACAAAGAAATCGAGCGATCGCAAACTACTTTTGAAGTTACTCCCTTAACGAGCGATCGCAAAGCTAAAGTGTTAACCGATAATTCTTACCAACAGCTAGATAATTTAGAAGGCTTGCCAGGATTTAACTTGGGTTTCTATACCATCTCGGAAACGGGAGAAGAAAAAAGACAAAATCTTAATTTGATGTTTGTGCCAAAATCTGGGTCAGGTGCAATATTAGAAGGAGACTATCTGCGCGATCGCGCCTATGAAGAAGACCGACCGATTATTGCTCATTTTCGCTTTGACTCTACCACCAAAGAATTATTAATGACTACTAACTACACCAGAGTAGTCTCTGTCGATTCTATTACCCTAACCAATCCTACCCTCCGCATTCGCAAGATTCTTAACTACGAAAAACCTCCCGCAGGAAAACCATTAGAAAATGTTCTTCTCGTTGGTTTCGGAGTAGAAAAAAAAGTTGTTATCTAAGCTACAAAAGTTTACAGTCTTCTCATTAAGTTTTACAAAGCTCTATCGGAACAGTTCGGACAGCATTGTATAAATAGACTGTGAATAACTATCTTATTCCTATAATTGGGATAAGCATTTAGTTGATTTTCCTCAGGTGTTATCCAAGATTGAAATGTTATTTTGCTTGACCAAGGCAAAAAATTAAGATCTAACACCTTAATTTAATAAACTGCACTTTTTATATTTAGTGCATAAACCAAAAAGGCGATCGCTATCTTAATTTGAGTTAGCATATCCCTCAAAATTTCTAAGTTCTCAAACATTAAACCGAGCAACTAAAGCAATTTTAGTAATTGTTAAGCAGTGAAATATCAAAAAACATGGTTTTGGTATCTTGCTACTTTGCTCTTGCTCTTGTTGCTTTTAAGCGAAGGGTCTGAATTGTTTGACCAAAATTAGTAGAACTTACACTATGACGAGTGTCAATCGTTTTATGAGTATATTACTCAGCGAGTTTCTGACCCTTGTCGAGTTTGTGTATTTACATAAAGCTCTTTCTTAAAGGTTGTAACGCAATATTAAAGTTGTATCAGGGGAAATTCATTCCTTTGGTAAAAACTTAATTGTTTTACATTCCGTAACAAATTAATTCCTTATTAGGGAGATTTATTAAATGACATTTGGACCAGCATCCGAATTAGGAGTCGGCTTATTTGAAGATACCGCTCCTATTGAATATGTACCAGGTCGTTCTGAAGAAGAAGTAGAAAGCATAATTCGTGCAGTCTACAGACAGGTACTAGGTAACGCTTACATCATGGAAAGCGAAAGAGTGACAGTTGCCGAGTCTCAATTCAAAATGGGACAATTTAGCGTGCGGGAATTCGTGCGTGCGGTGGGTAAATCTGACGCTTACTTCTCTCGTTTCTTTGAAACTTGTCCTCGTTACCGTTTCGTCGAACTAAACTTCAAACATTTCTTGGGTCGTGCGCCCAATGGCTATGACGAAATGAAAGCTCATAGTGCCATCTTGGATGAAGGTGGTTGGGAAGCAGAAATCGATTCCTATCTTGATAGTGATGAATATCAAGAAGCCTATGGGGAAAACTTCGTTCCTTTCTATCGTGGATATAAGAGTCGCCCTGGTCAAACCATGGTGGAATTCACTCATATGTTTGCTTTGGCTCGTGGTGCTTCTTCCAGCGACTTTAAAGGAAGTTTGGCAGGAAAAACTCCCGTACTAAACAAAAACATCATCCAAGGTACTCCTATTGCGATCGTTCCTCCTTCTGGTGGTGCGGCTGGAGATGGTTGGTCTTTCCAAGAGCCTACTTTGGGGGCGCGTACTCGCCAGGGTTCTGGAGCGGGAGACAACGGTAAGATTTACCGTGTCGAGGTAACAGGCTACTCTGCTAAAGCAGTCAATCGAGTATCCAAGTTCCGTCGTAGTAACAAAGTATATTTAGTCCCTTACGATAAGCTATCTCAAGAATATCAACGTATTCACAAACAAGGTGGCAAAATAGCTAGCATCACCCCTGTTAATTAATAGTTAGTTTGCTCGACCATACTACGAAAAATTTTTAAATAATAGCGGTCGAGAGTCTAGCAGTTTAGTTGATTGCTACTCTCGACAGCTAGCTTTTAGATTTGACAAATCAATATTTATTTCAGGAGAAATCAAAACATGGTTGCAGTAATAGACGCACCTGTAGAAGTTTATTCGAGTAGTACTGCTGATGACAAAGCAATTGCTATTCGTGCTGTATACAAGCAAGTGTTGGGCAATCCTCATGTAATGGAAAGCGAACGCTTGGTAAGTGCGGAGTCTCAGTTTTGTAATGGCAGCATTAGCCTCAGAGAATTCGTACGCGCTGTGGCAAAATCCAATTTTTATCGCGCTCGTTATTTTGAAAGCTGTGCTCCCTACCGCTTTGTAGAGCTAAACTTCAAACATCTTTTAGGACGCGCCCCTAACGACCAAGCAGAACTTTCCGAACACATCCAACGTTGTGTGAATGATGGTTACGATGCGGAAATCGATTCTTATATCGATAGCGTTGAATATTCCGAGAAGTTTGGCGAGAACATCGTTCCTTACTACACTGGAGCGACTAGCACGGTAGGTAAAAAGCAAGTTAACTACAATCGCACCCTTTCCTTGCTTCAAGGTATTGCTGGAGTAGATAGTGCCGAAAAGAGTTCTCGTTTGGTAGATAGCGTGGCTACGAATGCTGCTGTGGCTGCTAAGACTCCTTCTACTGGTGGCAGAACTTCTCCTTATCAAGATGCTACCGCAAAACGCTTCAAAATTGTCGTTAAAGGTTCTAAATTCGACGCTCCCCGTCGTATTAGTACTACTGAGTATATCGTGCCTGGCGATCGCATGACTCCCCAAATTCAGCGCATTAACCGCACTGGAGCAACTATTGTTAGCATCACAGAAATCTAACTGGTTTCTGGGATGACATAAAACCCATAACTGACTAATCGATAATTTAAAATTCAGGAGAAATTTATCATGTCACTTTGGTTACAAGATGCTCCCGCAGTAGAATTACGTCCTAATTTTACTGAAAGCGACCTACAAGTCGTAATTCGTGCTGTTTACAAGCAAGTTTTTGGTAACGCTCATTTATTAGAGTGCGATCGCTTGACTTCTGCGGAGTCTTTATTGAGAGATGGAGACATTACCGTACGCGGTTTTGTGCGGATGGCTGCTCAGTCGGAACTCTATCGTTCTTTATTTTTTGATACCTCTTCTCAATATCGTTTTATTGAGTTAAACTGCAAGCACTTTTTAGGACGCGCTCCTTTAAATCAAGCAGAAATCTCCGCTCACGTCCAGACTTACAATAATTCTGGTTACGAAGCAGAGATTGATTCTTACATCGATAGCGATGAATATCTCATGGCTTTCGGCGAAAATACAGTTCCCAACCCTCGTAATGCTAGCGATCCTAATACAGTAAGCAATGTTGGCTTTAACCGTGTTTATGCTTTATATCGTGGTGGTGCAACCAGCGATAGTGGCAGATCTGCTCGCTTGATTAGCGACTTGGCAGCTAATTTGCCTACGGCGATCGTTGCTCCTACAAGTGGTGGTGGAACTCCTGGTAGCAATAACAAACGCTTCCGCGTCAAAGCTACCAAATCTAGTATTGGTTCGTTAAACCGTCTTAGCAATCAAACTTTTGAAGTTAGCTACGAGCAGTTAAACGCCAAGATTAAAAACTTACACCGTACGGGAGCAAAAATTCTCAGTATTACGGAAGTTTAGATCGCTGTAAGGCAGTCGAGTTGATAAATTGGGGGAGACTTAAACATTTTCCCCCAGAAAATTGGAGGTCATTAAGATATGTCAGGAATGATTACAACTGGGGATACTAATGTCAGTACTTACGGCAGTCGCACAGTGGCGATCGAAGTAACTGGAATCTGCCATCAAGAGGTGGCACGCACTAGTAACTATACAGTTCGAGTTCCTTATAGTCGGATGTCTCAAACCATCCAAAACATTAACCGCATGGGAGGCAAGGTAGCTGGTATTTCTCTAGGAGTAGCTTCTCCCGCAGTAGAAACTACTACAGAACCCAAAGCACAAGCTCCCGAAAAACGATCGGGAAAACGAAAAAACCGCAACCGTAAGTAGTTTTTTTAGATTGCTGATGGTATTTCTAGCAGCATTTTTTAGCTGCTAGGATTTAAAAAAAAATTTTAAATAAACACTTTTATAATAAAAAACTCATGAACATAGATGAATTTGTGGAACGCTCTCTGGGTAAATGGCGATCGCAACGTAGCGCGCATCATTTAGCATTTCGTCATTTTGAAGAGGTAACTTCTGATATAGAAATCTTACCTCTAGACAATAGCGACGATCGCGTGATTGAGTTGTGCAAAAACAATCAAGTCGATCCTCATTTAGCTACTAGTCCTTTTTTTATGAAGTGGGAAGGAGAATCAGACTGGGATGAAGATGAAGTGTTAACAGGTTCTACAGTTCTAGTTCCCGTACCAGACTTGGAGAATCCGACAAAAGGTAGACTCTTAAGAGAGCAAGGATATGCAGAAACAGTCCCTGCGATCGGCTACTATCAATTGGTTGAAGATGGTTCTTTCATTTTGACTACTAAATACGAAAGGGCTAGTGCAGAAGAAAAAATTTGGTTCGCTACGCCCAATTTGCGCTTGCGGGTATCTATGATCAAAACAGCAGATGGAAAAGGAGTCACTACAGCTTCTTTTTCCTCCGAAATTCGGGCTTTAAATTTGGATTAGTTATTAGATTTTTGGTAAATATTTACTGTTGGAAAAACTTACATCAATAAAATAATGTTAATCGGAGAAAATAGTTCGACAGAGCAAGAAAAAAGTAGCTTAGTTCGAGATTTAGCTAATTTAATGGCAGGAGATTTTTGCAATCGCGAACAATCCGATGGCGATCCTAAAAATTATGCTCATATTCGCATTTTCTTCCGCCCTTTACCCTGGGAATTTTTTTCAGGAATAGGTTTTTATTCCGAACAAGTTTATGATTACGACCTTTGGAGTCCCTACCGTCAAGGAGTTCATCGTTTAGTAGACAAAGGAAACCACGTTTACATTGAAAATTATAGTCTTAAAGAAGCGGAATTATATGCTGGTTCTGGTCACAACCGCGATATTCTCTTGACGATTCCCACTGATGCCATAGAACGCCGTCATAACTGTTCGATGGTTTTTAAACAGGAAGGAGATACATTCTTAGGTAGCGTAGAGCCAGGAAATAAATGTTTTAGCTATCGCACGGGAACTAAAACTTATTTAGTCAGTAGCGTCGAGCTTACTGAAACTACTTGGATTAGTTGGGATCGAGGTATGGATCTCAAGACTCACGAACAAATATGGGGATCTGCAAAAGGAGCTTTAAAATTTAAAAAAAGGACTAGTTTTGCAGCAGAATTACCTTCATCTAAATAAAAACAAAATATAAATCTATATATCAGAAGATGATTACCTCGGAGCTAACAGCAAAACGTATGTTGCCACCAGTAGCTAGCAAAAAAATGCAAGCTTGGATTAGAAGCCGTCATCTAATTTGTTCGGGTAACTTTTTCATTTTTGAAACTTTAGAATATTCTACGGTCGAAAGATTTGAAGAGTGTGTTAAAGGATTGGGCGGAACATTTATTTCTGTCGAACCAATACGCAAAGTTTGGATAGGCAATCATCGTCAAGTTATTTTGTATCAAGCAAAGGCAAGTTTACATACCCCCCATCACGATCTAAAACAATATTGGATTAAATATGGTGGTTTTTATACTAGATTTGACGAGCGTTCTTGTTAATCTCATTATCCCCAGATGAATTAGGGGGCTTTGAACTTCCCGTCTTTACCCTGTAAAATAATGAGTTCTAAGACACAAGATTAAAGTAAGCTTGAGTTGAATATCGGAGATAAAAAAGTATGCCTCGTAAAAAAACAAAATCTAGCACTAGACCTCGCAAAAAAACTAGTTTCTTAGAAAAGTCTCAAATAGGAATTTCTTTAACTTCTCAGGCTTTCCAAAATTTGAACGAGATTGTTGCAGAAACAGGCTTATCTAAGTCAAAAGTGGTAGAAGGGTTATTTTTGGGCAATCTGGCGATCGCCAGTGATAAGGCAGAAAAAACTATCTCCATTGAATCCGATTCAAGCAGCGATACTGAAGCCGATGGCAATAGTAAAATTTCACTCTTGGACGGAATGGTAGCAGCAGAGAAGAAGACTACTACAACTTTAGAATCTTCTACCGACGAGCAAGAACAAAAAGAATTACAGAATCTCGAAGAGTTAAAACAGAACCTTCAAGAACATAAAACACAATATCAAGCTTTAAAGCAATCTCTAAAGGAAAAAGACGTTCGCATAGCAGAATTACAAGAACAATTAGAAAAAAGAATAACTGAAGCTGGCGGAGAAGAAACTTCAGGCATAGAGCAATTACAAGAACAGCTTGCCCAGCAAATAGCAGATAATGAAGCTAAAGAAGAAATTATTGAAGCAAATGTTATTACAGTTGAAAATTTAGAACAGCAAGTAACAGAACAAGAATCAGCTTTAAATCAACTACAACAACAGTTAGAGGAAGCCAACAGTAACAGTAATAATCTCCAGCAGCAAGTAACAGAACAAGAATCGGCTTTAAATCAACTACAACAACAGTTAGAGGAAGCTAGTAGTAACAGTAATAATCTTCAACAGCAATTAGATAGCAAACAAGGAGAAATTGAAACCATAACAGGCGATCGCGATAATCTCCAACAACAATTAGATAGCAAACAAGGAGAAATTGAAACCCTCACAGGCGATCGCGATAATCTTCAACAGCAAGTAACAGAACAAGAATCAGCTTTAAATCAACTGCAACAACAGTTAGAAGAAGCCAACAGTAACAGTAATAATCTTCAACAGCAATTAGATAGCAAACAAGGAGAAATTGAAA
>NZ_JBZNBU010000178.1:0-10913 GCF_058530065.1 Waterburya sp.
AGGCATGAGCCTATGAGACGGGAAGCTAATAGGACGAATAAAACCGTCCCTGAATTGACCGAGGTTTTTAGATACTATGACCTCGCGAAGCAGGTCGTAGCAGTTCATACTTAAATAATGGACATTGTTGGAGAATTGATTGCTTCTTGAGGGTTGTTTGGTTGCCAAATTTTACCGTCTAAAGCCATTTGTTCGATTAGACTTGCCAAACGCAAGGCTTTTAAGGCTTGTTCTCCACCAACAGAAGGACGTTCTCCTCCTCGAATACAGTTGACAAAATGTTCGATTTCCGCGTGTATCGGTTCGACATTGCTAGTGTAGACTTTTTCGGTAATACCATCTTGTTGGTAGTATATTTTCTGTCCGTCTCCTTTGAGGTTAGTTTCTTGGTGGCGATGAATGAGAATTTCATTGGTCAAGAAATTAGTTTCGATTAGAGAATCTTTGCAGTGAGCGGATAAACGTCTAATTTTACGATGAGTTATTTTAGATGCGGTTAAAGTTGCTACTACTCCATTAGCAAAGCCCAGATTGGCAGTTACATAATCGAGATTGCCCGAATCATTAGAAATGCTACCGCTAGCAGTTAAACGAACTACAGCAGAAGCAGAAAGTTCTAGTAACAGATCTATGTCGTGAATCATTAAATCTAATACTACCGATACATCATTAGCACGATTAGAATAAGGACTCAAACGGTGGGCTTCTAAAGCTAAAATGCTTTCTGTCTGAATTACTTTACTTAATTCTCTAAAAGCAGGATTGAATCTTTCAATATGACCGACTTGGAGAATACAGCCTGTTTCTGCTGCTAAATTAACCAAAGATTCTGCTTCCACAATCGATGCAGCGATCGGTTTTTCAATTAAGATATGCACTCCTGCTTGTAGGCATTTTACTCCCACTTCATGATGCAACTTAGTCGGTACGGCAATACAGACTGCATCTACATGAGGTAGTAGTTCCTCGTATTTTTCGTAGAAATGAGTCCGATATTGACTGGCAATTTCAATTCCCCTAGCTAAGTTGGAATCGCAAATCCCTACTAATTCAATATCTTTTAGTAGACTGAGGATACGAGCGTGATGTCGCCCCATATTCCCTACGCCAATTACCCCCATCTTTAACGGCTGAGATTTCTGTTTGCGGTTTTTATTATGCGGTTGTTCCGAAAAATTAGATTGCACGTTGAGATTCACTCCTTCACCATTAAAATTCGCTTGGTAATACTTAAATTTATAAAGCTTTACCAAATCACCCAGATGCTATCACACAGATATTATTTGTAAATTAACTTTCAATTTGCCGATCTGACATCTGTTATTACTGTGTATATTAATATATCTTTATATATATTGTGAGTTACAAATAAGTGTCTATTTAAGAGATAGGATTTTAATCTCAGAAATATGCTTCAAGCTACACAGTAAAGGTAAAAAATATGACTGGAGAGGGACAATAATTGTTAATTTTTATAAAATAGAATCAGTAAAAGCTCAAATCCCCAATAATCCGCCCCTAGACTAATTATTAATGCAAAGATACTAAATAGCATTATCCTTTATCTATAGGTTCTCATAAAGTATGATTCCGTTGCAGCTAACCTTAAAAAACTTTTTGAGCTATCGAGATGCGACTTTAAACTTTCGGGGATTGCATACCGCTTGTATCTGCGGGGCGAATGGTGCGGGAAAATCTTCTTTGTTGGAAGCGATTACTTGGGTAGTCTGGGGTAAAAGTCGGGCAGCAACGGAAGATGATGTAATTAATGGCGGTGCGAAAAATGTACGGGTGGATTTTGATTTTATTTGTAATAGGCAAACTTATCGAGTAATTAGATCTCGCACGAGGGGTAGAAGTAGCTCTTTAGAATTTCAGGTAGAGACTCAAGCTGGTAGTTTTCGTTCGATTACGGCTAAGGGCTTGCGGGCGACTCAAGAGGAGGTAATTAATTGCTTGAAGTTGGATTATGATACTTTTACCAATTCCGCATATTTACGTCAGGGAAGGGCTGATGAATTTATGTTACGTCGTCCGAGCGATCGCAAGCAAATTTTAGCAGATTTGTTGAAGTTAGATCGTTATGAGGAATTGTCAGCCAAAGCTAAGGATACGGCGAAGGAATATAAGGGAAAGATCGAGCAGTTAAAACAAAATTTAGAACCGTTAACTATTGAATTGACCAAAAAGGTCGAGATTGCCGAAGAATTGGCAAAAGTAACCGAAGAATTGAGCCAGAGACAAGCAAATCAAGACCAAGATCGCCGCAGACTGGAAGAGTTAAAAGCCATTGACTATCAACGCCAGACTTGGGAGAAGCAATTTGCCATTCAACAAAGCCAACATCAAAATCTGACTCAAGATTGCGATCGCGCTCAAAAAGATATTAATACTCTTCGGGAGCAATTGACTGCCTTAAATAGTTTGATTGGAGGAGAAGTAGAAATTATTAATAATTATCGCGGGTTAATTACTTGGCAAGAGAGAGAAAAGGAATTGTCTCGCAAGTTTGCTTTGCATCAAGAAGCACAGCAGCAAAAACAACAGTTAGAAAGACAGTTAGAGGGACAAAAAAACGAGCTTAATTTGCAAATAGACCGATTGCAAACTCGTTTAGAAGGAATTGCCCAACAAGAACAAGAGAATAATAAAATTTTTGCCAAAAGTCAAGATGTAGAATCGGCTTTGATTAAATTAAAAACTAGTCGTAAGAGATTAGACGAACTAGATCGCTTGCAGCAATATATATCCCCTTTAATCAAACAGAAAAATGAACTAGAAAATAAGATAAACCGCGAAGAAGCCAAACTATCAGCCAAATTAGAACAACTTCATCTTTCTACTTTAAAACTAGCAGGGGATATTGAAAAAGTACCCGAACAAAGACACAGATTATTAACAGTAGACGCTCAAATTGAAGAATTAGATAAGAAAAAAGTTTATCAAAAAAGAGTTGAAGAAAAAGGTACGGAAAGAAAAGAATTCCAATCGAAATTACAGGAAAATCAACGGATCTATCAAAGACAAATTTACGAACTCCAGCAAAAATTACAAATGCTGGATAATCCTGACGCTCTCTGTCCTCTGTGCGATCGCCCTTTAGACAGCCACCATCGCGCTCGTGTAGTTGATAAAACCAGACAGCAGCAACGAGAAATAGAAGAACAAATTTGGGTAATTAAAGAACAACTATCTACTTGCGATCGCGAATTACAATTACTGCGTCAAGAATATCATGATATATCCCAAGAAATATCTATCTATGATTCTTTACAACAACAGTACGGACAATTAGAAGCTCAATTGTTAGCCACAGAAGAACTTTATGCCCGCTTGCAACAAACTCAAGTAGAAAAAGAACGCTTAGAATTATCTTTACAAAGTGGTAGCTATGCTCAAGATTTAAAAACAGAAATTAACCGCGTGGAAGGGGAACTACAGCATCTTAATTACGATGAAAAAACCCATGCTTTAGTTAGAGGAGAAGTTAATAATTTGCGCTGGGCAGAAATCAAACAAGCCAAAATTGAAGATGCTAAAAAACGTCAAGCAAAATTAGACCGCCAAAAGCCAGAGTTGATTAAAGAGATGAGCGATTTGCTAACCTCTTTAGAAAAATTGCACGTTGATTCCGCTCTAAAACAACAAATCAATGCGATCGAGCAAAAAATTCAAGAATTAGGTTACGATCGCCTGGAACATCAAGACATTTTAAATCGTCTCCGACAAACTCAAGATTGGCAACTGAGATATCAAGAATTGGAAAAAGCCAAACAAGATTATCCCCAAGTTGAAACGAGAACTAAAGAACTAGAAGAACTATTAAAAGTCCGATTAGCAGAAAAGATAAATAGCGAAAGTCTATTACAGCAACATCTAGAACAAAAAGCTAACATTACCGACAATCGGGAAGAAATAAATCAACTAGAATTAGCCATTCAACAACGTCGCCAACAACTAGATGAATTAATTTCTCGTAGTGGTAGATTGCAACAGACAATCGCTCATATAGACAATTACAAACTTCAATATCAAGATACAGAAAAACAACTCCAAGAATATGAAAAACAATTTCGTATCTATCAAGAACTAACTCAAGCTTTTGGTAAAAATGGCATTCAAGCTTTAACGATTGAAAATATCTTACCCCAGTTGGAAGCTGAAACCAATCACATTTTAGCAAGACTGACTAATAACCAATTTCACGTTCAATTCTTAACTCAAAAAGCCAGTAAAGGAACGTCCAAGAAAAAAACCAAACTCATCGATACTTTAGATATTGTTATTGCCGATGCTAGCGGTACTAGAGCCTATGAAACCTATTCGGGAGGAGAAGCATTTCGGATCAACTTTTCTGTTAGATTGGCTTTAGCGAAATTACTGGCACAACGTTCTGGAACATCCTTACAAATGCTGATCGTGGATGAAGGTTTCGGCACGCAAGATGCAGAAGGTTGCAATCGTTTGGTAGGAGCAATTAATGCGATCGCCTCAGATTTTGCCTGTATTCTTGCCGTTACTCATATGCCCCAATTTAAAGAAGCTTTTCAAACTAGAATTGAAATTTATAAAGGGGAAAATGGTTCTTGTCTGCAAGTTTCTAATTAATTTTCTTAACTGTTAGAAGCATTTGATATTTTAGTGCGATAACTATGACTATAAGTACTCGTGCAAAATTACAGCGTTTTTCAGTTTACTGAGGTACATCTAACTTCTGCCTCGACCGAAAGTAAGGCGTTTAGTTAGCCGCAACTAGTCCTTTAGGGCTGATCCCTGCCTCCTGCCTTAAAACGATCTATTCTGTACCTGACTTAGATGAAAACTGCTGTAATTTAATCGATGGAGCAATTAGAGCAAATGGCAGTACTAACCTGTTTTGCGGAATTATCTTGTCAAATTGATATGTTTTCGCCTTACTTGGGCATTCTAACAATAGACCTCTTGGATTAATAATGCTAAATTTTCTTGGAGCAAAAGAATTTATTCCCATTCCTGATTTACTTTTGTCAGCAGTTTAATCGGATTGAAGGTTCTTCAAAGCGAGTTTTAGCGATCGCTGTGCTATTTAATATTGTGTAATTAAGATTGATGATTTCTCGTTTAAATTGGTTGGTCGGGACTTTATTTTTTGTGGCAGCTTTTGGTGCGTTGATGAATCCACCACCCTATATAGCGATCGCCTGTTTCTTTTTCTTAATTGGTTTGGTTTTATTGCCACCCACAGATAGGCTGACGCAAAAATATTTTCACTGGCAAATTAGAGGTGGAATTAAAGGCACGATTATTTTGGTAAGTTTGATTATTATTTTTTCGATTGTTCCTCAAGTTGAAACTAATCCTGCTAGATTTTCCATTACTCCAGTGGAAAAAAGTTCTATTTAACCTCAGTTCGGGATAGGAATATTGAAGAGTTAGGGTAGCTATTAGTTATTAGTCCTTAGTTATTAGTTATTAGTATCAATTGAGAGCGATCGCTCGGTCATTAGCCTAACCCGAACTCAGGTTAACTGAGATTGACTAACGAGAATGAGCAATCCGCCAACTGAGAAAAATCACGGGAATTATGCCTACTAAGACAATTGCTAAAGCAGGTGCAGCAGCTTCTGCCAGTCTTTCATCGGAAGCATATTGATAGACGCGAATACCCAAAGTATCAAAATCAAAGGGGCGAATTACCAAGGTTGCAGGTAATTCTTTCATAACATCTACAAATACCAACATAGCGGAAGTCAACAAACCTCCCGCCATCAGAGGAGTATGGATTTTCCACAGGGTGCTAGTCGAACCATAGCCCAAACTGCGGGAAGCATCATCTAAACTGGGAGAAATTTTATTTAAACTAGATTCTACCGAACCAAACGCCACTGCCAGGAAGCGAACCAAGTAGGCAAAAATTAGAGATGCGATTGTCCCCGATAATAATAGTCCTGTAGAGATATTAAAAGTGGCTTGCATCCAGCGATCGATTATATTGTCCAATCCTGCAACGGGAATTAATACTCCTACGGCAATTACCGAACCTGGAATGGCATAACCCATAGCTGAAATACGAACTGCAGTTTTCATTATTCTGTTAGATTCCAATCTTTGTCCGTAAGCCATAAATAAAGAAATAGTCATGGCTGCGATCGCAGTTATGCTGGCTAAGATAAAACTGTTTTGGGCTAAGTCTAGAAAGTCCCCTTCAAATATAGAATCGAGATTGTTAAGGGTTAAATTTAATAAATATCCCCCAGGAATAATAAAACCTAAAATGACGGGCAAAAGACAAGCCAATAGAGCTAAAATACCGCGCCAAGACTTCAATTGAAAGGGAGTCAATCTTTGGATCGAACTGGAAGATCCATAATACTGGGCAGCATTGCGCGATCGCCTTTCTAAAACAATTAAAATCAAAATAAAGAGCATCAAAAATGCTGCTAATTGGGCAGCAGCAGATCTTTCTCCCATACCCAACCAAGTACGATATATTCCCGTCGTAAAAGTATTGATGCCAAAATATTCTACCGTACCCAAATCGTTTAAGGTTTCCATCAAAGCTAACGCCAAACCCGCGACAATCGAAGGTCTGGCAAGGGGGAGAGCAATGGTAAAGAAACTACGCCAAGGATTGCAACCCAAAGAACGACTGGCTTCTATGGTACATACTGACTGTTCTAAAAATGCCACTCTTGCCAATAAATAAACATAGGGATAGAGTACTAGCAACAACATAACTCCAGCCCCCCAAAGGGAACGAATATCGGGAAACCAATAGTCTTGTATGGTCGTCCAGCCAAAGAGATTACGGAGAGTAGACTGGACGGGACCAAAATAATCGAGCATATCAGTATAAGCATAGGCTAGCAAATATGCAGGAGCAGCTAAAGGCAATAACAATCCCCATTCCAACCAACTACTACCCCTAAAACGACACATCGTTACTAACCAAGCCGTTCCCACTCCAATCGCACAAACTCCAGTACCAACGATTAACATCAACCAAAAAGAGTTAATAATATAGTCTTTGAGGACGGTACTAGCTAAATGCTGCCAGACATCACTTTTTTGGACAAAAATACTGCTAAATACAAAAATGATTGGTGTGGCAATAATTAAAGCGATCGCCATTACTGTTAACGTCCAACCATTTAAGGCAAAACGTTTAATAATTTTGATTGCTAGGGATGAAGTTGAATCGATCATTTGGGTTGTCGTGAATTCAAGTTTAATAAAGTTGTCGATCTAGTTGTTAGTTTCTAGTTGTTAGTTTTTATTATTTTCAAGATAAATTTTTTCTACTGCCAACTAATGTTTTGTGAGAGATGTAGCAAGCTAGGTCTGGACAATGGTAAATTGATAACTGTTCGCCGATATTTTGCTCGTATATTGATATGCCCGATCTTACTGTTGATTTACCTCAAGATTCTTACAGAATTGCGATCGCTCCTGGTAGCCTCAGTCAACTAGGCAGTCAAATGCAGCAATTGAATCTGGGAAAGAAAGTTTTAGTTATTTCTAATCCCGAAATCTTTAGTCACTATGGCGAGATTTGTATCCAGTCTTTAGAAGCTGCGGGTTTTGCAACCTGCACTCATTTAATCCCTGCGGGAGAAGAATACAAACATCTGCAATCCATTCAAAAAGTATACGATACTGCCTTAAATAATCATTTAGAACGTTCTTCGACGATGGTGGCTTTAGGAGGCGGTGTCATTGGCGATATGACTGGTTTTTCTGCTGCTACTTGGTTGCGAGGGATAAACTTTGTCCAAGTACCTACTTCTTTGCTAGCCATTGTCGATGCTTCGGTAGGTGGTAAAACAGGAGTCAATCATCCCCAAGGTAAAAATTTAATCGGTGCATTTTATCAACCAAAATTAGTCGCGATCGACCCTCAACTATTAAAAACTTTGCCTGTCAGAGAATTTCGGGCGGGAATGGCAGAAGTAATTAAATATGGCGTAATTTGGGACGAAGATTTATTTACTAAGTTGGAACTTCATCCCTATCTCGATAGCTTAGAAAACGTGGGAGATAAGTTGCTAGAAACTATTATCACTCGCTCTTGTCAGGCAAAAGCAGAAGTAGTAGGACAAGATGAAAAAGAAGCGGGGTTGCGGGCAATCTTAAACTACGGACATACCATCGGTCATGCAGTGGAAAGTTTGACCAATTACAAACAATTCGTTCATGGGGAAGCAGTAGCTATTGGCATGGTTGCAGCAGGTAAAATTGCGGTGGAAATGGGTCTGTGGACGCAGCAAGAAGCTCAACGTCAAGATGCTTTAATTGCCAAGACTGGCTTGCCTACAGAAATTCCCCCAGAAGTTGCGATCGCCGATATATTAGAAACGATTAAAAGCGACAAGAAAGTCAAAGCAGGGAAAGTACGTTTTATCTTACCCACTGCGGTTGGCAAAGTAACTATTGTCGATACCGTAACTCCTAAAATAATTAGTAAAGCTCTTTGTTAGTCGTTAGTTGTTATGACATTTTTAAATTATTGGTGAAATTGCGTGCAAAATCATTTCTAAGATCTTCCCTATGAGAATTACAGCCGTTTTCAGTTGAATAGCTCTCTGGGAAAATTTACTAGTTCGTAGTTTTTAGTTTTTAGTTCTTAGTTATGAGAAAAAGAAAAGCTGAGATGTAAACTCAAAATTAGCGTAATTCGAGTATCTCAGCTAGTTATATTTAAAAACTGTAAGGGCTAACGTTTGTTCGTCCCTACCAATAAAAACTCAATTTACTGAATATATTTAGTCACATCTTCACCGCAATCATCAGCTAAATAAGAAAGAGAACGAAAGCGTAACATCGTAAACTGCTCGTACAAAGGATTGAGCTTGCAGAGAGGGGGAATGTGGGCGATTTTGCGTCCAAATAAATTGATATCTCTTTCAAAAGGGCATTGAGGAGGAATCACTTTACAAACAAATTTAGCTAAGCGGGGATCTTTAATTTCCATTCCTTCCAGCCAATCTTTAATTGGGTGGAGTACATCTACCCCGTGTTTGGAATGTTCTGGAGGAGTTAGAGGAGAAGCATCACCAGTAGGAGCTTCTGTTTGGTTGGTTTCTGGTTTATAAAGAGTAGTTTCTAAAGATTTTAAAGCTTCAACTTTGATTTCTAAAGCATCGCTAAATTGATGTAGTAGTTCGTATTCGGGAGCAGAATAAACTCCATCAGCTACAGCTACTAAAACAGCAGTTCTGAGAAAGTTTTCGGCGGTATCTGGCTCTTTACCCAAATTTTCGGCTAATTCTGCTGGAGAAATTTTTTCGAGAGCCTTAACTCGATCTGCATCGGCTAAGTCTTTGGTTAGTTGAGCGATTAATTCTTTCTCTTCAGGATCGTAATGTCCGTCTGCTAGGGCAACAGTATATAAACCTCTAAGCCAAGCTACAATTTGGCGATCGCTATATGCTGATTCGGTAATATTACTCATAGTATCTATTTTTAATTATTTGTAATTATTTGTTCTCATCGAACTATTAAATATTTTAGAGTTTATCCGATCTATTTAATTTGATTATTTCGGGAATAATTAACCCGATCATTGACCAAGCAATAGCCATTCGCCCCAGCAATTTTCATTTTGAAGTTAATCAGAAAATTGAAGCTAGATTTTAACCCGATTATCAATTAATCCACTGGCAAGGTAGACCCAAAGGCGATCGCCAATGGGGAATTTATGACCCTAAAAACGATGCCTATCGCTGTGTAGTATTTGAAAAAATCATCCTACGGCATACGGTGCGATGAGTTTAATCATGATGGATGATTCCCAAGATAATGCTTTACCCTCTGCAATGCTTTGGTTTAGCGGTAGTTTACCCGTTTGAGGTTATTGGGGATTCGTTGTAACGTTCTATAGCCAATTTAATCAAGCGATCGACTAATTCGGGGAAGGGAACTCCTGAAGCTGACCACAATTGAGGATACATACTCAAAGCAGTAAAACCAGGTAGGGTATTGATTTCGTTAATCAAAATTTCCCCTGTCTCTTCAACATAGAAAAAGTCCACCCTCGAAAGTCCTGCTGCATCGACGGCAATAAAGGCTTGAATCGCCATTTCTTGTATTCTTTCTACAACATCGCGGGGAAGATCGGCGGGAATATGTAATTGGGCTGCACCGTCGGTATATTTGGTTTCATAGTCATAGAAATCGCTATCAAAGGTAATTTCTCCTACTATTGAAGCTTTGGGATTATCGTTACCTAACACGGCACATTCTACTTCTCTGGCGGTAATACCCGCTTCTACGACAATACGGCGATCGTAACTAGCAGCATTATCTAAAGCTTCTTCCAATTCGGCACGGGATCGCACTTTGGCAATACCTACTGAAGAACCGAGGTTGGCGGGTTTGACAAAACAAGGATAGTCTAGTTGCGCTTCGATATCATCGCAGAGTTTGGGGAAGACACAGGGGCTGGAATATACTTGCGATCGATTAACTGCTACGTATTTTACTTGGGGCAAACCTGCTTGAGTAAACGCCATTTTCATGGCAATTTTATCCATGCCCAAAGCCGAACCCAATACCCCCGAACCGACAAAGGGAACTTTCATGAGGCTTAATAAACCCTGTACCGTGCCATCCTCTCCATTAGGACCGTGTAAGATGGGAAACCAAACATCAATGTCAGAATAGCTAAAGTCTTGTTCTGAAGGACTTAGGGATGAAAAACCAGTAACGGTCAAATGACTAGTGCGATCGCTTGATTCTTTGACTGGTGTTTCTGGAAGTAATAAAGGCTCTCCCGATTCTAATACTTGCTGGGCTAGATTGCTGGGCTGCCAAGTACCTTGTTTGTCAATATATACGGGTAAAATTTCATATTTAGCTTTATTTTCGGCTTGTTGTAGGGCTGAAGCGATCGCTTTAGCAGAAGTTATCGATACTTCATGTTCTCCCGAACATCC
>NZ_JBZNBU010000179.1:0-14471 GCF_058530065.1 Waterburya sp.
CATAAATTTAGAAATTATTGGGGATGAAGAGGACGAAGAGATAGAATCTTTAGCTTTAAACTTCTCTGGTTTAACTGGGGCTACCTTTAACAACAACCAAACCCAATTTTCAACTACTGTCACCATCGAAAATGACGATGAGATCTTACCTCTAGTCTTAAACGGAGATGAAAATAATAATCTTTTAGAAGGAGATGCTTTAAACGATATCCTATCGGGTGCTGGTGGCAAAGATACCCTTAAAGGATTTGCTGGAGATGATTATCTCGATGGAGGAATAGATAACGATACCCTTAATGGCGGACTAAATAACGACACCCTAGATGGTGGTGATGGCAACGACAAGCTTTATGGTAAAGAAGGTCATGATTCCCTCAATGGTGGTGCTGGAGATGACTACTTTAGCGGTGCTAATGGTCACGATACTATCTATGGTGGTGAGGGTATTGATACTATCTACGGTAGTACGGGCAATGATAAATCCTATGGCGAGTTGGGGAATGATATCCTCAACGGCAATTTAGGTGACGATCTTCTCAATGGTGGAGACGGCGACGATACCATCGATGGCGGTGACGATGACGATAAGCTTTATGGTAAAGAAGGTAATGATTCGTTGGTTGGCGGTGCTGGTAATGACTACTTTAACGGTCAAGACGGTAGGGACATTATCTATGGCGGTGAAGGTGTCGATACTATCTATGGTGGAGGAGATGATGACATTCTTTATGGAGGATTGGGCGACGATATTTTAGCTGGTAATGCTGGGGCGGATGTTTTTGTTTTGGAAATTGCTGCGGGTATGGATACGGTTAATGACTTTAATGATGGAGAGGATTTGTTTGGTCTGCCCGCTTCTCTTGGCTTTGGCGATTTGAATATTAGCGATAGTTCGGGAGATGGGATAATTGCTGATAATAACAATAATGTTCTGGCAATTGTTAGTAACGTCAATGCAGCAGATTTAACTGTGGATGACTTTACGATTGTTTAATTGTCTTGGCAGATAAGGTATCAGATTGACAATTCTTACTCAATTAATACTCTCGACTTTTACGGTAGTAATGCCAAAACATTACTACCTTTTTTGGGGATATAATATAGTGTTTGAACTTAAAATTTTGTCGAATCTATTAAACAGAATTAGCAATTTATTTGCTAAAGTTAATTCCTCCTAAAAATTGCTCCTGGGTTATTTCCTGCACCGTCCAAAACTACCATTTTCCACACATTAAAAGTAACTAAAGTCTCAAAATTACTAGGATAAATAGTAGTCAATTGCCAAGCATAAAAAATCCCTGCCAAACCTGCGATCGCACTGTGAAAGGAATTGTATCAGTATACTAAAGATGAATTAGAAGGAGTTACTGTTTAAGAGAAAATTTAGTTTTTTTAGATGTAGTAAAAATAAATAGTATGGTTATTTTGCAAATAAGATTAGATACTCGCAGCAATCCGAAAACCAAAAGCATCGGATTTACTCTTGGGATCTGATTTAATTCGCTGGGCGCAACGACAAGATCCTGGTGGATGTAGCCACGAACCACCTCTTAAGATTCGCAGATCTTTAGGATTGTTACTAGTCCAAGCAATACCATCTTTTGGGGCATGATGATAGTTATTGTGCCAACTATCGGCACACCATTCTGCTACATTGCCATGCAGATCGTGCAAGCCAAATCTGTTAGGAGAGAAAAAATCTACATCAGTAGTTTGGTTACGATTTTCTCCTTCTAAACCAGCACCATAAATATCTTCTCCATTATAGTTAGCTAGTTGAGTATCTATGGTGAAGCCATAGTGAAAGGGTGTATTAGTTCTTCCCCGACAAGCATATTCCCATTCTGCTTCGGTAGGCAATCGTATTTCTCTACCGACAATTTGCGATAGTTTTTCGCAAAATAAATTGCAATCAAACCAAGATACTCTTTCTACAGGTTTTTTACTTTGAGTATCATTAGAATCAATAAATCTAGAAGGATTATCATCCATAATAGCTTGCCATTGTGCTTGAGTAACAGGATATTTGCCGATTAAAAAAGGGCGAATTGATACCTTGTGTTGAGGGCTTTCTTCTGTTTCTCTTTCTAGTTCTTTTTCGGCAGAACCCATCATAAATTCTCCCCCAGGAATACCAATTAAATCTAAACTAATATCTTTATTTAAACTTAAGGTGATATACTTAGCTTTTCCTTGATGAGTTTGAGTTGATAGCATAGTTGTCTTGCCCATAATCAACCCCGAACTATCGAGAATAGTTTGATATTGATATTCAATAATTTTTAACTCTAGTTTTTGAACGCGCTTTTTAACTCTTGAAGCTTTTAATTGAGTTTTTTTAGTAGTACGATAATTAGGCTGAGAGCCAATAGGAGTGGAGATATAGGAAGGAGGTGAATTAGGATTGGTATTTCCTCCCAAAATAGCTAATACTTCACTAACAGTTTGAAAGCGTTTTTTGGTTGCACCTTCTACTAATTTATCTAGAATACAACTCAGTTCCTAATCGAGATCGTTGTCTTGGAGATAGTCGCGCCACATCCATTCTCCTTCCGTTACATCAAATAGTTCTGTGGGTGGAATATCTGTAAGTAAATGAAGACAAGTTGCTCCCAAACTGTAAAGATCGCTGGCAAATTTAGCTTTGCCTACTGCTTGTTCTGGGGCGATATAAGCAGCAGAACCAATAATCGTACCGACTGCTGATGTATTATCGCCCATTGTTTCTTTGGCTGCCCCAAAATCTACTAAAATCAACTTATTATCTTGTTTTCTTCTAATAATATTTTCGGGTTTGATATCTCGATGAATGACATTATGCTGATGAACAAAGTCCAATACTGATAGTATATCTTTGAGTAATTGTTCTATTTTTGGTTGGTCGAAAACTCCTTGACTGGCTAATTCTTTAGATAAATCTTCGCCATCAATAAATTCTTGAATTAAATATTTGCGATCTTCTTGATTAAAAAATGCTAAAAGTTCGGGAATCTGTTCGTGCTTGCCCAATTCATCGAGACGTGCCGCTTCTCTTTCAAATAACTCGGATGCTTTTCTGAGAGCTTTTTTACCTTTTACTTCCGGTAGAAATTGTTTGATGACACAACGAGGTTTGGAGGGTTTGTGTTCGTCTACAGCTAAAAAAGTCCGACCAAAACCACCTTGACCTAAAAGATTAATTGCACGATATCGATCTACTAAAAGTAATTTAGAATTACATTGTTCGCATAGTTCTATATTCTTAAGATTAACGTGAAGACAATTAGGGTTCAGGCACTGACTAATCATGCTATAAATACAACCGAAGATTCACCTGCGATCGTAAACACTGATATAACGATATCGCCTCAGTTAATCTGTCAGTCTCGATCGCTCTAATTTTAACTTTGATTGATTTTTTCCGTAATTTTGCGTAATTTTAAGTTTGGAACTGACAAACGAACTAATAAGTACTAGAATACTAACTGGCTATTTTTAATTGTGAAACCGTTCTGCTAACCGTATGAATAAGTCAGGAAATAATAAAAAAAGATCTAATTTTCTCTACACATTTTCCGATCTTGTTGCATAATAGTATACGGCACTATTGGTAGAGTTATAAGCTGGTAAAACAGACCATTAAACGCTACATATAGTATGAGACTCCATATTTTATTTTTATTTAGCATACATGAAACTATCTACTACACAACAAGTAGAACAGACTAGGGATTTAGTATTAGCTCAATTAAAAGAGCATCAAACCCCCATGAGCTTGCAAGAATTAGGTTTGAGCTTAGGAGTTGAAGCGAATTTGTCCCATCGTACTCTCAAAGAAGCAGCTTGGCGATTGGTAGAAGAAGGCAAAGCTAAGTTTAATTCTACTTGGGACTTAGAAATCCTTTGAATTATTAGCTGCAAATTAAGGCGAAAAGCTGGATTAAAGCGTACTATCTAAGATGGCAGTACGTCTTTTTTTATCTATGAATAATTATTCACTATTTAATTATTCATTATTAATTATCCAACTCGATCGCCTATGCTAGAAAGACATCACAGACAACATACTCCATTTGGCAATAAAGGTGATAAACCAGGAGACAGTCGCAAATCTTTTCAAGTCGATCGCGATCGCATTTTATATTCTTCAGCATTTCGACGTTTGGCACAAATTACTCAAGTAGTAACCGCTCAAGAAGGTCATGTATTTCACAATCGCCTCACCCATTCTTTAAAAGTAGCCCAAGTCGCCCGTCGGTTGGCGGAAAGATTGGCAGCGGAACAACCCGATATTGCCCAATCTATCGGCGGAGTAGATCCCGATGTGGTAGAAGCGGCTGCTCTCTCCCACGATTTGGGTCATCCTCCCTTCGGACATACTGCGGAGGAACAATTAGATGAATGTGCGGTTAAAGCAGGGTTAACGGACGGTTTTGAGGGTAACGCGCAATCGTTTCGCATTCTAACCCGTTTGGCAATTCATCGCATTGATTATTACGGTTTAAATTTGACTAGGGCAACTCTTAATGCCGTCTTAAAATATCCCTGGTTGAGATCGCCCGACTCTCAAAGTAAGAGATATCGCAAGTATTCTATTTACAACCAAGATCGTCAAGCTTTTGAATTTGCTAACCCTGAAGGTAAGGATACTCAATCGATAGAAGCGAGTATTATGGATTTTGCCGATGACATTACTTATAGCGTCCACGATCTAGAAGATTTTTATTTAGCTGGTCTAATTCCTTTAGAATTATTAGCAACTGATTGGGATGAATTGGATCGTTTTACTACCCAATGGTTGCGGGAGTTTCCTAACAATAAAGTAGCCAAAATTGTTAAAGTAAATCCCCATCGATTCCAGAATTTTTTAGATGCTACTTACAATCTTAAAGGTCAATATCGCCCTGGTTCTTTCGAGCAAAAAGCGCAAATAAAACGGATTAGTTCTCAGTTAATCCAAACTTACATTCACTCTGTCGAATTAACTACTAAATATGGGGATCGTGGCTATTTAAAATACAATCGCAATCGAGAAGAAGAATTAAGATTTTTACAACGTATTGTTTGGTCTTATGTTATTTCCGATCCTCGTCTAGCTACCCAACGTTACGGACAAAAAAGAATCGTTAAAACCCTGTTTGAAATCTATCTTGAAGCAATTCGCAATCGCGATTTGAGCTTTATTCCCGCCCGTTTTGTGAAGGAGTTTCTAGAAATAGAAGAAAATGCTGCCAGTCAAAATGAAGCAGACTTACAAAAAACTAGAATGGCAGTAGATATCGTCGCAGGATTGAGTGAAAATGAAGCCGTAATACAATACCGTCGCTTAATTGGTATCAGCCAAGGATCTTTTTTAGACAACTGGAATTAGAGGTCAGCCCTAAAGGATTAGCTCCGCTCCGCTTCGCGTCAGGTCAGAGGTCAGAAGTTACAAGCTAAAAATATTACTTATTACTTATTACTTATTACTTACCTATTCCCCGTCCATGCTGCATCTGGTTGGTCATTACAATAACTCCATTTGCCAGTAAAGTTTTGTTGGTTGGGGCTGAGTTGCCAAGAAATTCTTCCCCAATGAAAAGAGTTTAGTTTTGGCGTGCTACATTTTCTAGCCGAACTAGATTCGATCCAATATCCATTTAAAACATTATTAGTTACCGTGCCTTGAATTTTACCGTCGTCTTGATTGTAAACACCAGTAATATTATTTCCTATTTGAGATAAATTCATTTTTCCTTCTGAAGTATTCCAGAACCCTTGCCAATTACTACTAATAAAATTAGTACTATTAAATTCAATTTTTTCAATATCTCCAGCATTGATGGGAACGGTATATCGTTGACCGTTTTTACTATGAATTATCATTTCTCCTAGAGCAATCTGAGGAGTTAAAATTACAGCTATAATCGATGCTGACTGCCAGAATAATTTCATAGTTATTACTATATATTTAATTAAAGAGATGCGATCGATTATACTTTTGCTGTTTTAGATTGTCATCGGTCTTTAAACTATGAATTTTGGCTAAAGAAATTGGCTACCATAAACTCGCTCGAACATTTACAGTTTTAGAAATTAGAACTTGGAGCGATCGCGGTTCAAATTTATTCCATGAATGTACCCTACTAAAAATAAAAAGCGATCCTTATGGAATATTTTTTTTGAGAGTTATTTCTTTAGATAAATTGCCAACATATTTTTGCTTGCTTCCAGAAAATATTAATTCCATTAGGGATGCTGAGAAATGGATTCAATATAAAATTTATTCAAAATCAGAATTATCTCGTTTATGTAATATAGCCATTGAAACATAAGTTTAACAATAGACAATTACCTGATACTATCCATAAAATTCTAGACTAAATTAGTCACCCTCGGCAATAGTTACAGCTATCGAACTATAGGTTAAGACATCTTTGAGTCTCTTTGCGCCTTTGCGACTTTGCGCGAGACTTTTTTCTATCATCTTAATATTTGTTTCGACTGCCATATATCAAAAGAATTATTAAACGCTTTTGATCGCAATTGTCAATTGTCAATTGTCAATTATCCACTGATAAAATTTTCTCTAACATACTCTTCAGCATCAGAGCGATCGCCAATCTTGCCGTCGAGAGTTGCAGCCATAACATCATTTAAAATTTCTTTGTATAAAGGTCCTGGTTTGTAGCCCAAAGTTTTTAAATCGTTACCCGTTAGAATTGGTTTGGTTTGAGATAGTTTGACAATATATTGCCAGAGAATCGAGCGAATTTGTTTGTCGCTTCTGGCTGCCAAAAGAATCAGACTTAAGGGTTTATGCGATCGCAAGACTTGGTAGATCTGACTTGGTAGTTGACAATTAGTTAGCTGGGGTACAATCTCAGCTTCTAATGATTCTAATTGTGATAATCTTTGCAAGCTGTCTTTAGGTAGCTGTAAATTTTCGGCTACTTCTAATCTATCTTCTAGGTTTAAGTGAGCGATTAGAATTTCTAGGCGAATTAACCAGGGTTGGACATTGGGAACATCAATATAATAGAGCCAGCGGGAAACACAAGCTACTTGCCAAGCTAGAGTTTTAGTGTATATTAAATCGGGATGGAGACAGCTAAGGGCATTTAATTTAGCCAGCAGTTTTAAAGCGGGTTTCCAATAGTTTGCCTGAAGAATATATTTTAATTCCGATCGCAGTCTGGTAGTTAGGGCGGGTGAAGCGCGATCGCTGATTCTTAATTCTTGGTAAACTCCGCTTTTAATGGCGTAGTGAATATATTCTTCAGTTTGAGGTTCGATCGCAAACCCCAGGCGCACGGCAAAACGCACCGCCCGATAGATGCGCGTGGGATCTTCGATAAAACTGTTGGCATGAAGTACGCGAATGTGACGATGCTCTAAGTCGATTAAACCGCCAAAAAAGTCTAATAAATCTCCTTTACGAGAGAATTCACCCCGTTTGGGAGCAGTAAGGCGCACTGCTAAGGCGTTAATCGTAAAATCTCGACGATATAAGTCCTGACGAATCGAACTGGCTTCTACATGAGGGTTAGCAGTGGGATAGGGATAAAATTCTGTTCTGGCTGTGGCTATATCAATCAGTAGGTTATTAAATATAGGATCTCTGTGCCAAGCTAGGGCTGCGGTTTGGAATTCACCGTGAATGGAAAGACTGACATTAGGATACATCTCTTCAATTACCCCTGCCAATTCTACCCCCGCGCGATCGTCAGCAGAGCGATGAAAACCATCTACCACTAAATCAATATCCTGCAATAATAAAGGCTCGTTGTCTTCTGTGAGCAAGACATCCCGCACGCCACCGCCCACGAGATAGAGATTCCACCCCCTACTTTGGGCTGCTTGGGTAACTTCTTGTAATAGTTGCCAGATCGGAGGCTCTAAGCGATTTTGTAGGGTGGGTAGCAGACGGGAGGTTAAATTGGCTTTGCTAAAAGTATTGCCGTTTTGTTCGGCATAACCGTCGTGCAATTGACGCAACACATCGGTACGAGTCACAATGCCGATTAGTTCTTTATCTTCAATGACGGGCAACCTACCTACATCGTAAGTCACCATCAGGGCTTGTATTTCCGAGAGAGTAGTATGGGGGTTAATGGTTTTAAGATTGCGACTCATATAACCCTTGACGGGGGCGTGACTAAAACCATGATGGAGAGCCAAATCTAAATCCCGACGAGAGATAATTCCCACTAAAAGATCCTTTTCATCTACCACCGAAACCCCCGAATGTCCGTAACGGAATAATACTCTTTGTGCCTGTTCGATAGTAGTATCGGGGCGTATCGTCCGCACGGGGGAAGACATCAAATCTCTAGCAGTGGGAGGTTGGGGAATTTGAGTTTCTAATTGAATAATTAATCGCTCGAATACGGCTTTAGTATCTTCGATTTGCAGAGACATCGAAGCAGCCTGGGGGTGTCCGCCACCGCCAAAAGGCTGAAACAGTCGATTGAGATTGATTTCATTTAAACGAGATCGCCCGATGACTACTAATTTGGCATTTTGACCCTTTTGATATTGATGTCCTAGCAATAAAACGTCGCTTTCTGTCAGATCGATCAGTCTGGCAGTGAGGCTAGCCAAACCATTAACAAATTTTTCTGTTTCTAATAAGACAGTCGCGACAGTGTAACCTCTAATGTTCCTTTTTTCTAGCTTATCTAAAGCCTCTTTTAACAAATCTTGTAATTGGGTCGATAATCCTGGCTCGACATATTCCCCAATCATAGATATATTAGCTCCTTGCTCCATCAACCAAGCGATCGCTTTGGCATCGCGAGGAGTAGTTTGCTCGAAGGTGAGCGATCCAGTATCTACATGGATTCCTAACGCCATCGCCGTAGCTTCAAACTTAGTTAATTGAATGTTATTTTCTTGGAGTAATTCAACGATATAGGTAGTTATCGCCCCTACTATTTCGGTATGAATCTCCGTTACGGCAATATCCGATTCTAGATCGATGTGATGGTCGTAAATTTCTATTTTCTCTACATTGGGCAGATCTAACCATGCAGCTGCTGTACCCAGGCGATCGCTTTTTTGGGTATCTGTAATGTTTATGGTAGCGATCTTTTCTGGGTTAATGCTACGCATTTCCGCAAAAGCAAATTCATCTCGATACAATGCCAGGAAGTTCTTAACCGTAGGATGCGCCCCTCCAGTCAACACAATTTTAGTTCCAGGTTTTAGACGAGATAAACCAATTGCCGAACCTAAAGCATCAAAGTCTACGGTTTGATGACACAGAATTATATCCATGAGGGACTTTTGTATTTAACCTACTCCAGAATAGAGCTTTTACTAGTGTACGATAAGACCTTTACTTATTTCGCTCTTTGCTATTTAAGGAGGTTGATGTCCGTATTATTATTTAATTTATTAAAACAAAATAGTACATATTTAGTTATTTCTTGCTTGATTTTTCCTCTTTCCCTTCAAGTATCTCTTGTTTTTTTTACTATTTTTATAGTAACGAGAGTTTTATTTACTGGTAATTTACAAGAGAAAAAACCAAAAAATAAATTAGATTACTCAATTGAAATAGCTTTTAGTTCTATTTTTGCAATCGCAATCTTTGATTTTTATTATGAATCTCGCATCCATTTTTATCCCGTATCTCATTATGATTATTTAATGGTTGCCATCGTCGCTTTGATTCTCAAACTTTATCCCCTTAAACAATTTGAATTTCAAAGATTTTGCTTAATTCTTTCTTTAAGTCCTATTGTTATTTTTATTAGTTATTTTACTACTTTTAATTTTAAAATTAGGAATAATTGGGGATTTGACAATGCTAATGGCTTAGGACTTTACTGTGCTATCTGTTTGCCCTTGATTTCATGCCAATTATTATCTGATCTACAAGATATTAGAATTTATCCCCAGCAATTCTTACAATCTAAAAAGATAGTATTTTGGCTAGATATTATATCATTATTATTTTGCTCGGTGATGTTAGTATCTTCTGGTTCGAGGAGTTCTTTTTATACTAGTCTAGTTATAGAATCTATTATCTTGCTTGTTTATTTAAAATCAAATTACAATTCATATCTAAAGTGGCGTGATGTTTATTTTATAGACAAAAATACATTTTTATACACTTTTAGTTGTTTGGGATTGATGGGTATTTTATATCATTTTATCTTAAGCAAGTTTATATTTATTAGAAGATTTATCAATCTAACTAATAGTACCAATATTTATCGTACCTATGTCTATAAATGCTATTGGAATTTAGGTCTCGAAAAACCTTGGTGGGGATGGGGAATCGATAAAACCTCTGCTTTGTGCGAAGCAGAATTAAAAGCTAGGTATGGCGGTGTCAATCATGCTCACAACTTTATTTTACAAATCTTTGCCGATCGTGGAGCGATCGCAACTTTACTTGGTTTAATGGCGATCGCTTATTTTATGGTCATTCCTAGTTTTAAATTTATAGTAAATTACAATTATCGATTATCTTCCACTCTTTATCTAGGAATTTGTGCATCTTGCTTGAGTATCTTAATTGTTAGTTTGTTTCAATCTTCTTTCTATCACTATCCTCTATTTCCTCTTTGGTTGGGACTATTTACTGGAACGCTCAATTGCTGCCATAAATTGACAACTAATAACTAATCAATTCTTAATTCCTGTAGAACCAATTCCTTGAATAAATTGCTTTTGACCAATAAGAAATAAGATTAAGACAGGAATCGTGGCAATTACTACTGCTGCCATTAATAAAGACCAATCATTAGTAAATTGTTCTTGAAACTCCGCTAAAGCTAATTGTACCGTTTTCAATTCTGGACGAGTAGTAAATACTAATGGCTTAAATAGATCGTTCCATTCACCAATAAAAGTAAATAAAAATAATGTAATTAAAGCAGGGCGGGATAAGGGCAACATAATCTTCGTCAAAACCTGCCAGCGATTTGCACCATCGAGGATAGCTGCTTCTTCAAGTTCGATAGGAATGCTAGCAAAATATTGGCGCATCAAAAAAATCCCAAAACCATTAGCAGCAGTGGGTAAAATTAAAGACCAATAGGTATTAATTAAATGAGCGTATTTTAAAATCGCAAAAATTGGAATTACTAATAACTGAAAAGGAATTACTAAAGTTGCTAAAACTAACAATAAAATTGCTTGTTTGCCTCGAAATTTTAATCTTGCTAAAGCATAGCCACAAAGGGCAGAAGTAAAAATTTGCAACCCAGTAACGCTTAAAGCAACAATCGTAGAATTAGCAAAAGCAATTAAAAAATTACCTCCTTGCCAAGCGGATACATAATTAGCAAAAGTAACAGAATTATCCTTCCCAGTTAGAGAGTTTTGCAAAACAATAATTAAAGGAGACAAAACTAATATTGCCCCTAAAATTAAGACTATTAAACTTAAAAATTTCTTCAAATTAAGAGTAAAAAATAATCGTGATCGCTTTTTCATTGCTAATTAAACAATAAATCGGCAAGAGGTCTAGTTTATCAAAAAAATTATACTGCGATCGGTCTCGTTCTAAAATCGTAAATAATCCCTAAAATGCGAGAAGACTTGCTTCTGGGGTTCTGTCCGTGTTTCGATCCCAGAAACAAGCCTTAATGGTTCACTCCTCACACCTAGTATTCTTGCTCAACATTGAAAAAAACAACGTGGGGAATGTAACAGTTTGGGAATTGTCACTTTTTGTTCTCAAACATTTAATCCTTACTATCAAGCAAAAATTAATTATCGAGCAACTTTAGCGATCGCACTTTCTAACATTTCGGCTGCTTTATTTACTTCAACTTCGGAAACAATGAGAGGGGGAACAAAACGTAATACTTTAGTCCCTGCGGGTGCGAGTAATAAACCTTCTTCCATAGCTGCTTTAACCAAATCGATGGAAGTCAATTCAATATCGGCTTTTAATTCCAGACCATTAATTAAACCCCAACCCCGCACTTCGGTAAAGAGAGAAGAATATTTTTGTGCAATTGCTCTTAGTTTAACTCTTAATTGCTCTCCTCTTTGGCTGACATTTTGTAGAATGCCTTCTTGTTTGATAGTTTGCAAAACTGCGATTGCTGAAGCACAAGCAAAAGGATTACCACCAAACGTACTAGCATGGTTTCCAGGCTCAAAAGCAGCACAAGAGTCCTTACACAGCATTGCCCCGATGGGTATGCCTCCCGCCAAACCTTTAGCACTGGTAAGAATATCTGGTTCGACTCCTAGATTTTCATAACCCCAAAGTTTACCCGTTCTACCAACACCTACTTGCACTTCGTCAAAAACCAGCAGAATATTATTACTGTCACAAATTTTCCGCAGCTTGAGAAAATACTCTAAATCTCCTGGGCGCACGCCCCCTTCTCCTTGGAGGGGTTCGATCATAATTCCTACTACTCGACTTAAAGTACCTTCATCGAGATCGGCGATCGCATTTTCAATGGCAGTAATATCGTTATAGGGTACATAGGCGAAGCCCGCAGGCAGAGGCGCAAAACCTTTTTGATATTTCTCTTGTCCCGTAGCAGTAATAGTTGCTAAAGTACGTCCGTGAAAACTAGCTTTTGCCGTGAGAATAATCGGATTTTCGACTTTATCTAGATGAGTATGGGCATATTTTCTGACTAATTTAATCGCAGCCTCGTTAGCTTCCGCCCCAGAGTTACAGAAAAACACCTTATCCGCACAAGAATTATTCACCAGCCATTCTGCTAGCTGTCCTTGTTCGGGAATATAATAAAGGTTGGATACGTGATGTAACTTTTGAATTTGTGCCGTTACTGCCTCGATTAAAGCAGGATGGGCGTGACCTAAAGTACAGGTTGCAATTCCCGCCACAAAATCGAGATATTCCTTGCCGTTTGTATCCCAAAGACGACAGCCTTCACCGCGCTCGATCGCGATAGGGAAACGACCGTAGGTTTTCATGACATTATTATCAAAGCGATCTCGATCGAAGAGATCGAGATTAGAAGTATTAATAGAATCTGATATTGTTGGGGATTGAATCAAAACTTGCTCCTATAGTTAATAAAATTAAATTTTATTGGCAAATACAATTAGAATGGCAATTACTATTCGATGATACTGGGATTATTTTCTTTTAAGCCAGACTTAATCTTAATGTAATCAATTTACACTAGTTGTTAGGCAAAATTGTTAGCAAATTCTGAATGTATAGCAATACCTTTGAGGAAAAATATGTCCGCTTGCGGAAAGAATTGGTTCGGGGTGGCATAGCATTAGCTAGCATTGTCTTGATGGGAACTCTTTGGTATTGGCTAGTGGAAGGCTGGTCTTTTTCCGAGTCAGCATACATGACAGTCATTACCCTATCTACCGTCGGGTTTTCTGAAGTTCGTCCTTTAGGCGAGAGAGGCAGGCTATTTACAGTAGCTCTTATTTTAATGGGTTTGGTAACCATCGGTTATATTGTTAACCGTTTTACCGAAGCCTTGATTCAAGGTTATTTTCAAGAAGGTATCAAACTAAGACAGGAGAAAAGCTTGATTGAATC
The DNA here is from genome assembly GCF_058530065.1 of Waterburya sp. Taxonomy (NCBI): domain Bacteria; kingdom Bacillati; phylum Cyanobacteriota; class Cyanophyceae; order Pleurocapsales; family Pleurocapsaceae; genus Waterburya; species Waterburya sp. The sequence continues at coordinate 13,469 of NZ_JBZNBU010000179.1, forward strand.
ACTAGATAACCACTATATAGTCTGTGGTTTTGGGCGCACTGGTAATCATGTTGCCCGCGAGTTTTTTGCGGAAGGTATTCCTTTTATTATTATTGACGACGATCTCGAAAGAGTAGAAGAAATTAAACAGTTAGGATACACGGTAATTTTAGGGGATGCTACCCTAGACGAATCTTTAGTCAGAGCAAAAATCGATCGCGCTGTATGTTTGGTTACCGCCCTGCCTTCCGATGCGGAAAATCTTTACACAGTCTTATCGGCAAAGACTCTCAATCCCAGAATTAGAGCGATCGCCCGTGCCAGTAACGAAGAAGCAGTCCAAAAGCTACAACGGGCGGGGGCAGACGCGGTAGTATCTCCCTACATTACAGGAGGAAAAAGACTGGCAGCAGCAGCCCTTAGACCACAGGTAATGGACTTTGTAGATGGAATTATTGCAGGGTCAAATCGAGCTTATTATTTGGAAGAATTTTTGATCGATTCTGAAGCTTGTCCTTATGTGGGCAAAAGTTTGAGAGAAGCTAAACTGCGATCGCAATCTGGGGCATTGGTGTTAGCAATCCGTCGCATTGACGGTAACTTAATTGCTGGACCTACAGGAGAAACCAGAATCTTAGAACGGGATGCTTTGATTTGTATGGGAACGGCAGAACAATTGAGGGATTTGAATAAAATTCTTGGCCCGATTAACAATATTAATTCTTTAAGATTGCCCAAGAAAAAGTAAAACTAACTTAAATGTATATCTTTAATGTACATCTGGTCTAGATCGAACAGGGGGAATAGAAGTAAGTACCTAAGCAGAATTAGTTACACATTTGGGAGACTAGGAGATATTATCCCGCGAAGACGGGACTAGAAGACAGGGTGACGGGGTGACTCACTACTCACTACTCACTACTCACTACTCACTACTCACTACTCACTACTCACTACTCACTACTCACTACTCACTACTCACTACTCACTACTCACTACTCACTACTCACTACTCACTACTCAC